>JAHQWA010000134.1 GCA_019634045.1 Saprospiraceae bacterium | reverse complement strand
TTAAGAATCAAGTAGTCATTATATATTGAGTGTGTAGTCTTTTGAAAAACCTCCGAACTTTAAAGTTCGGGGGTTTTTCGCCGTTTAAAGGGACACTTCCCCTACTTGTCTTGTTGTCTACTTCCGAAATTCATCCGGAAAGGTATAAGGATCAAATCCCCATAAGCCACTCAAAACAAAGTAAACTACGAAGCTGAGTAAGATGATGGAGAAGACATTTAACCAAAAACCACGCTTCACCATATCAGGAATCGTCAGATAACCCGAACCAAAGACCACCGCATTTGGAGGTGTGGCTACCGGCAACATAAAGGCACAAGAGGCTGCTACCGTTGCTGCCACTAATAACATATAAGGATGTACATCGATCGAGAGCGCTATAGGAGCCAATATTGGCAACAACATTGCCGTAGTTGCTAGATTAGAGGTTATCTCCGTCAAGAAATTGACAGCTGCTACCAGGACAAAAATGATGAAGAATAAAGGTAGCGCTTCCAATAAACTGAATTGCGAACCAATCCACTCCGCCAAGCCGCTCTCCTGAAATCCTGAAGCCAAAGCCATTCCCCCACCAAAAAGGATAATGATCCCCCAGGGCATCTTGACCGCTTCCTGCCACCGAATAATGGGTTCTCCTTTTTTAGAAGATGGCAACAAAAATAGAACTAAGCCCGCCACAATAGCAATGATCGTATCGTCCAGTTGTGGAATGAAATTTTTCTTCAAATAACTTCTTGTTATCCATAGAAAAGCCGTTCCCACAAATACCGTCAATACTAATTTTTCTTCGTATGTGATCTTGCCTAAACTCTTCAACAACTTTTTTATTTCTTGACGTCCCCCAGGAAACTTGTCCATTTTAAACCGGAATGCTATCCGAGTCAAATACCACCAGCAGATCGTCAGTAGGACTATAGAGATAGGAAGCCCGAATTTAAACCATTGGGCAAAACTAATTTCAACCCCATACAGTTCTGTCACTACCCCCGCCAGGACCAAATTGGGTGGGGTTCCAATTAAGGTAGCCATCCCCCCTATCGAAGCACTATAAGCAATAGCTAACATCAATGCCTTTCCAAAAAGCGTATTCTCATTTTCCTCTGTATCTGGGTGGTCCTTCAGCTGCGATATGATAGCTAGTCCGATCGGAAGCATCATGACGGAAGTTGCTGTATTGGAAATCCACATGGACATAAAGGCCGTAGCAATCATAAATCCAAGTATGATACTAGAAATACCCGTCCCTATGATATTGATAATAGATAACGCGATCCTTTTGTGCAAATTCCATTTTTCGATGGTGATGGCTAAAATAAAGCCCCCCATATAGAGAAAAATATACTTGTGTCCGTACGAAGCCGTAGTGAGTTTCAAGTCCATCGCTCCTGATAAAGGAAAAATAACGATCGGCAGCAAGGCCGTGACACTGATATCCGTTACTTCAAATATCCACCAAAGGGCAATCCACACCGTACAAGCCAAGACCGCTGCCGCTTGATCAGACAAGCCCACCGGCCTAAAGAAAAATAGAATTAAAAAGAACAGAATGGGACCTAATAGCCCGGCAAGTAACTTGGGATTCAGCTTCATCAGATGCATTAACTTGGTCAAAAGATTGAGGTAGCAGTCACTACCAACATGCATCAATATAGTCAATTTAAGGGATCGTGATTGATCCGATACCGATAATTATTACTCAAAGTGGGATGGAAAAGGAGACCTAGCTTCCGAAGAATAGGTGTTGACAGTAGCCCGGCTTTCTATCTCATCAACCGAATAAGCAGAAAGATCCCGGGTACTGTCAGCCTCAATATAATTTGGTCAAGGAATTATTATAGCCATATGCTGTAGAACTTCTCCAAGGCTTAATTGACTTGACTCATTGAGGTTTTACTTAAGCAACACAAAATTATTAACTACTATTTGAGAATTGTACCGCATCACACCATTGCGGTCCGTATAGTTATGGTAAACTAATTTTCCTCTAACCAATACATTTTTACCTTTCTTTAGCAGGTTTTCAATCACTTCAGCTCTCTTTCCCCAAGCAATGCATTGGTGCCATTGCGTCTGTTGTACTCGCTCACCATTCTTATTTTTATACACTTCAGACGTAGCAAGCGACAATTTAGCAAGTGTTTTACCATTTTGCAATTTTTTCACCTCTGGATCATTACCTAAATGACCAATTAATTGAATTGTATTACGAAGATCATTCATTTTTCGAATTCTTTTAAATTTTAACAATACACTTACACCTTAAAGTCTGTAAAACAGAAACTTTAAACATTACATCCGCACGATATATTTAGTGTTTATGAGATCGCGTTTTTGTTACTTTCTGAGACTAGAGCAACATAAATTCACTAACTACAACTTCGGATTGATAGCGGGTTCTTCCCTCTTTATCTTCATAAGTTCTGTGGCGTAATTTCCCTTTAACGGCTACTTTCTTACCTTTTGCAAATAGTACTTGCATAATCTCTGCTACCTTTCCCCAGCCTACTAGATTATGCCATTGTAAATCCACCTTCTTCTCCCCTTTTCCATTTTTGAATACCTCTTTAGTACTAATAGATACTCTTGCCAGTGCATTTCCATTTTCCAATTGCTTGAAATCGACATTTTTACCAAGATCTCCGATGAGTTGCACTGAATTTCTTAAGTCATTCATGTTACTAGTTTTACAATTATGTGAATTGATTAAAATTCTTGACAACACAAAGATGTGGGCTAAAGGCTCTGTTATTCGTATACTAATCGATTAATGTCGTTTGTAGTCGTTTGCAATCATTTGTAGCCGTTTATAATCGAATAAACTAAGCACACTCCTATCCCAAGTCATTAATGCGCATCAAATAGTGGCTATGAATCGGCTAAGAACACTAATCGACAATAGAAGGTAAGTAGGTAATCCTAGAGAATATCGATTAATACTTGATCGTTGACTATTTTAGTGCTCCTAATTGGACAATGATCGAAAGAAGAAAAGTCGATGAGCATGATAAGAAATAGCTGTTTTATCTTTTTTACCCTAATTTTTTTGGCTTGCAGGACCAATCCTGAGCAGCAAACCGTTGCAAAGGAAATATCCCTCAGTCAAACGGAGAAGATTCTCTTTCTAGATAGCCTGCAAGCCAGTACTTTCATTACCGAAGACCCTATGGGAGGATTCTTTCAGGAGATTTCCAACTTGGACATGCAGATTCAATTGCAAAGGCCGTCTGCTTCTACTCGTGAAGAATTATTGACCGATTATCGGGACTTGCTACGGCGAGATGTAGCTGCTTTCACAGCAAAAGAGCAGACATTACTGGCGAGCGTTTGGCAAAAGGCTTATGCAGATGTTAGTAGTATCCAAGCAGGGCTCCTCCCCGATACGATAAAATTAGTAAAAACGCTAGCACAACACTATGGTCCGGGAGTGTACTACACACGTGGAAAAGGAATTATCATTCCAGAAAATGAACTTCTTAGTAGTAATGAAGATGGTCTATACGATGTTATGCTACACGAATTATTCCATATCTGGTCGCGTTTACATCCTGAAAAGCGGAAGCAACTCTACAGCCTAATTGGGTTCAGGAAGTTACCAGTAGTACCAAGGGAATTAGAAATGAATAGGGCCCTTCGATCCAGAATCCTACTTAACCCTGATGGTATCGACTATAGTTATACCATCCAGTTGGTCAAGAAGGACGGACATTTGGTGGACGCTATTCCCATTATCATATCTAGTAGGAGCACCTATTCTACGGATCAGCCGGGTTTCTTTAGTTATTTATCCTTCCAATTATTCCCAATAGAAAAAACGCCTGAAGATAAATACCTAGTAGTTAGTACGGAGGAAGGACAGGCCCCTGAAGATCTTATTGAGGGTAGTAATTTTCATTCGATCATTAAGGATAATACCGGCTATATCATCCATCCGGATGAGATCATGGCGGACAACTTTGTGCTTTGGGTAAAGCAGCAACGTGAGCAGAACCCAATGGAGCTTTCTCTATCGGAAGCAGGGGGAAGGCTATTGGAACAAGTCAACGCTGTTTTAGTCAACTAAGCATAGTGCTACCGGGGACGAATTTAGGTATTATTTCTAGCAGCACACTTTACGCAGAAAGCCGGTATTATTACATTTATATAAATTAACAAAAAGACTTGAAAAATCGATTAAAGAGTTTTTATAACTTCCTGTTCTACCAACACAGGCGAAAGACCTTGTTCGCACTGGGTATTCTGGTGGTTTGGTATATTTTCTGCCTGCCCAGGCCCCTTTTTGATGCACCTACTAGTCTAGTTTTACAAGATGAAAAAGGACAACTGCTTGGTGCTAGAATAGCAAAAGACGGGCAGTGGCGATTTCCCACTGCAGATAGCTTGCCGCAAAGTTTCATTACAGCCTTGCTGGAATTTGAGGATCGTCGATTTTACCGGCATTGGGGGGTAGATCCCAGGAGTTTAACGCGTGCCTTGATCCAGAACGTGAGAAATGGAGAAATCGTGAGTGGAGGAAGTACGCTGAGCATGCAGGTGATTCGCATGGCACGTGGGCAGAAGCGCCGAAACCTTTGGCAGAAGGGAATCGAAATGATTTTGGCCACTCGCCTAGAACTACGCTATAGCAAAGACGAGATTTTGAAGATATATGCCAGCCAAGCCCCGTTTGGTGGCAATGTAGTCGGCTTAGAGACAGCCTCTTGGCGATACTTTGGAAAAAGTCCGGCGCTACTTTCCTGGGCTGAAGCCGCTGTCCTCGCTGTACTTCCCAATAGTCCCGCCCTGCTTCACCCCAGCCGAAACATGGATGCCTTACTGGCCAAACGCAATCGCCTCCTCAAACGATTATTGGAAAACAACAAAATTGATCGTTTAAGCTACGACTTGGCTTTGGAAGAAGCGCTGCCCGATCGCCCTCATCCTCTCCCTCGCCTGGCACCACACCTACTAGATCGAGCCTACTTGGAAAAAGAAGCAGGAATCCTCCAAACTGGAGCCCGTATCAATACCTCCCTCGATGCCTTCTTACAGCAGAAAGTCAGCGCCATGGTGGCCCGACATCAACAACAGCTAAGTGGCAATGGGATACACAATGTAGCGGCCCTCGTTCTGGATGTTCCTTCAGGTCAGGTAAAGGCTTATGTAGGAAATGTCTTGGATGCCGGTGAAGAACATGGCGCCGCAGTAGACATTATCACCGCTCCACGGAGTACCGGAAGTATTCTCAAGCCTATCCTTTATGCCTTGAGTATGCAGGAAGGCGTCATATTTCCGGAGAGTCTTATTGCGGATATTCCTACTCGCATGAAGGGATATCAGCCGGAGAATTTCCACGAACAATTTGATGGTGCGATCAGTGCCAAAAGAGCTTTGATTCGCTCCTTAAACGTACCAATGGTACGCTTACTTCAGGCC
>JAHQWA010000133.1 GCA_019634045.1 Saprospiraceae bacterium | reverse complement strand
ATTGATAGGGCTACGATATGCACGGCCTTTATCTTTCGCCAAACTACTTTGGTCCGTATAGGCTGTTGCTGAAGAGCGTTGGGGTACCCAAATCGCTCCAGCGTCAGTATACACTGATTTCATTCGCTCAATCTTTGCGTCCCTTTGGAAGTACTAACGTCAAACCAAAGCAAAACTTATATACGAAAAGGGTTTAATATCATTTTTTTGTGCCTCACTTGTGCTTCTGCATAGCGCCTTGCCTGTAATATACCAACTACAAGTCAATATATAAAAAGCTCAAAATCAAATAACAGTCGGAGAGCTGACGGGAGAAAGGGAAAGAAAAGTAGATGGCCGATCGCATCAACCTTTTCCTATCAAACCTATTTAGGAAGGTTATATGAACATGCGACCGACCATCCATCTACAATGAAAACCAAGTCCGGGCTAACGGATTCTTAATTCACGCTTCGCACCGGTCTTCTTAAAGGAGGACGGTCATTCATTTTATTTCCGTCCTTCAAATTATCCTTTTCCCTTTTCCAATTTCCTTGGATATATTGCCACAGCGGAAGGAAAACAATCTTGAAAGGATTATGGCCAACAAAGCCCGTAGTTACGCCGTATTGCACTTGCTCTGTCTCTGCCTGATAGGTACCAAACCAACGATCAAAAATGATCAATACCCCACCATAATTCTTATCGATATAAGCCTCATTAGAGCCATGATGTACCCGATGCGCAGAAGGCGTATTCAACAACCAACCTTCAAACCTTCCCAAGGATCCCACAAATTCCGTATGGAGAAAGAATTGATAAAAGAGGCTGAATGCTAAACAAAAGGCCAACACTTCGGGGTCAAAACCGATCCAAATGATAGGCAGGAAATACACCTGTCCGACAAAACTCCCCATCCAGTTGATCCGGAAGGCCGTAGTTAGGTTCATCCACGGACTGGAGTGATGGGTATGATGCAAGGTCCATAGCGCAGGCAATTCATGATTCCAGCGATGATACCAGTAATAGGCAAATTCCGCGATGAAAAAAGTCAGCAGTACGGTCCATATATTCACCGGAATATCAAAGGGCTGAAATGGCTCGATTAAGCGGAACAGAAAGTATTTCCAGGCGATGGACAAGGGTTTGATCAAATTGTTACCCAACATGATAATAATGTTAGATAAGGACTCTCGCCAATTGTGCACCGTCTTTTCCTGACGCCACGACCAATACACTTCAATGATAATAAATAAGTAAACGACACCTAAGAAATACAATAAGGGTAACATATGAGCTTGTTTTCATTTGGAGAATGGGGGACTTATTGATTCCTGAGCGCTTGGAGCTTTTCCTTACTGTCCGCTTTCAATTGATCTTTGTACTTCAAATAGGCTTTAAATTGATCCTTGGAGAAAAACTCCTGCAATTCTTCGTCCTTCTCTCTATCATATCGTTTAGCCGTCCTAAACTTGGTCCACTTACTCTTATCTCCCTTGATCACCGCCTCCATCTTTTTCGCGTATTTCAGATTGATTTCATTTAGACTGGCGGACTGAGTATCATCTAACTCCAGTTGTTCCTGTATTAATTTGGTCTGGACCTGCGCTCTTTCTTCTGGCGTAGTACTCTCTAGCAAAGCCATATTAGCAGGATCCTGTGCTTGTACTTGGGTAATGGAGAGGAATAGTAAGCCAAACAATAGGGATTTAACTAGCTTTTTCATGATCTGATTTTTTGGTTAATTATATTTCAAAGCTAGGGCGGATTATGAGGTTGCGCAGGCATTAACTAACTGAAATTGACACAAAGGGAGGTGAATTGGCCAGGGACGAAACTGAAGTGCCAAATAGCATTGATTGGCCCCAATAGAAATCCCTATCTTTACCCTATGAAATTCCTGTTTAGGCCGACTGATATTGCGCCCCTAATCTTCTTCAGATTGGCTTTTGGCGTCTTGGCCTTCATAGACGTTCTGAGCAGTTACTTGTACTATCACCTTGAGAAGGATGCTTTCAACCCGGAGCGTTTCCAGTTTCCCTACTATGGCTTTGAATGGGTGCAGGTGTTTCCAGATCCCTGGATGACAATTTTCTTTGCGATTCTGCTCCTCTTGGCTATTGCCATCACCCTAGGCTATCGTTACCGATTGGTTTGTAGCTTGTTCTTCCTAGGATTTACGTATCTGTTTTTATTGGAAAAGGCCAGTTACTTGAATCATGGGTATTTGTTTTGCTGGATCTGCTTTGTCATGATTTTCCTCCCCGCAGACCGCGCCTTTAGTTGGGATGTGAAACAGGGGAGAAAAAAACCTTGGTCACATGCGCCCTACTGGCCTTTATTTCTCCTACAGTTCTTGATGGGAGTAGTTTACTTTTTTGGAGGAATAGCTAAGCTCAATCCGGATTGGCTGAGGGCTATGCCTTTGCAAATCTGGCTTCCTGCCAAAGCGGATGTGTTCCTGATTGGAGATTTACTGAAAACGCCCGAGGCCGCTTATTTCATGGCCTACGGGGGCTTGTTTTTGGATCTAATGGTGGTACCCCTCTTATTATTTCGCAGCACGCGTGTTCTGGCCCTGCTAATGGCTATCTTCTTCCACTTTACGAATGCCATGGTCTTCAACATTGGCATCTTCCCTTACCTCTCCCTTTGCCTGACGGCCATGTTCTTTGCCCCAGATTTCCCAAGAAAGACGGTGAATAAAATAGCGGCAAGATGGCCCAATCGACTAGCATTCTTAGGTTTCGCCCCACTTCCTGAGGAACCTTTGAATAACGATTCGCTACAAGCATACAGCAAGAGCAAAAACTGGCAACTCACTGGTATCGGGCTCTTGATCGGCATACACCTTCTGCTCCCGCTGCGTCATCATCTCTTTCCGGGGAACGTCGCCTGGACGGAAGAAGGCCACCGCTATTCTTGGCGGATGATGTTGCGATCTAAGGCGGGCAGTGGAGTATTCATCGTGGAAGACCTGGCCACGGGGGAGAAAGAACGGATTCGACCGAGAGATTACCTGTGGTATAAGCAGGAGCGGAAAATGTATACCCACCCGGATATGATTCTACAATTTGCTCATTTCCTCCAAAAAGAATACGAATCTAAGGGTAGACAGGTGGCGATCTATGCGGATATTCAGGTAAAACTCAATGATCATCCCAAGCAGCGCTACATTGATCCGGCACAGGATCTGACCCAAATCCGTTGGAAAATGCTTGAACATGCGGATTGGATACTTGAACCGGAGTTTTGACCGTTATCTATAGATAGCCATGCTGGAAGAAAACGGAGAGCTGATATCTTTTCCGCTCGGACATGAATTTTGCGCAGCTTGAGTTATCAAGGAAGCAAAAAATACATTATCTTGCTAAGGCTTGAGAAAACTGCCCCTCACAATATCCCAGTTAATCAACTATTATTATTTTCGCCCAAACATTCATCCTTTTGTCCGTGAACAGAAAACAAGGGCTTGTTTCTCTGTATTAATCGAGGCTCCTTGGGGCTCCGAAAGCAACAAAGGATTAATAGCACAAGGCATATGTAAACATGTTTTTCTAACCTTAAAACGTAGCGATGTTTAATAGTAAAGACAGCAAAAAAGAGGCAACGAAGACAAAAACAAGCGCCGCTTCCTCAGGACCATCCGGTCACGCCTTAAATAGCGTTGTAAAAGGGACCGTTGTGGAAGGTTCAGTGCAATCTGCTAGTGATTTCCGCGTGGATGGAACCATCCAAGGAAAGCTCTACTGTGACGCTAAAGTGATCATCGGGCCAACTGGCTTTGTTGATGGGGAAATTCGTTGCAAGAATGCAGTTATTGAAGGGAAATTTGAAGGAACAATCAAAGTAAGCGAATTATTAAATGTTCGCGAAAGTGCCAAAATTAGTGGTGACGTTACTACAGGTAAACTGATCGTCAACTCTGGTGCTGAGTTCAACGTAACTTGTACTATGGGTGATGCCGGTATAAAAAGAAACAATAATCCCTTAGCAAATAAAGGTAACCAAATTGGCAAAGCAGCCAAAGCAGGAGCCTAGTTCAAAGAAGGTGGTTAATAATGCCCAGAGCTATTTGAAATACTCGGGCATGGCCTTCCAGATGGCTGCCATCCTCATCATAGGGGCTGTGGCAGGTAGAGAACTCGATGAACGTTATCAAACCGAGCGTCCCTATTTCACCTTGATCCTTGTGATCTTTGCGATCATCGGTGCTTTCTACCTAACCTTAAAAGACTTCATTTTCGTCCCTCCCGCTCAGGATAAAGATGAACCTTCTTCGACAGATCACGTGGACAAACATAAAACGAGATGAAAAAGTGACCAGAGGAAACGTTGAATTTCGTTTTTGATTGTCTTCTAACACAGGATTTGTCGAAGAACCAAGATCATAAAAATAAAGATGAGTAGTGAGGTCCCGTTACCTCATTACTCATTTACTTTTCCGCTTCTTTCTTGCTTCCTTCTCATCTTATCGTTTTACCTGTATCTTTGCGCCATTCCCGAGCAACAATAGCTAGATACGGTGAGTATAAAAACATTTTACCAACAACTTATTCTTCTCAGTCTTGGCATTCTGGCTTTGGTGCTGATATTGGGGCAGCAAGCGCAGTATTCTACCTACGTTGACATCTCTACGGTCAGCCTAATCTTCTTTACCACCCTCAGCATCATTGTTTTCCACCTGGGTCTTCGCATGATCAAGAGTCGGAATAAGAATGACTTCTCCCGGCTGGTACTTGGCTTTACCGGTTTTAAGATGATGCTCTCCGTTGCCCTCGTATTCATCTATCAATCCGTAGCGGAACCGACAGACCGATGGTTCGTGATTCCTTTCCTCCTGATTTATGTACTTTATACTATATTTGAGACCTATTTCTTAATGCGGTTGGGAAGAATGACCAACTAAATGAATGCCCTATCATTTATGCCTAAGAATTACTCTGCTCGCGTCAATGACGACTTCCAATTCGACGAATTACCTGCTAGCAGTCTTGACGTGATTTCCATCGACGAAAAACATTTTCACCTGATCAAAGACGGGAAGTCCTACCAAGCTGAACTACTAGAGCTGAATCCATTGAAGAAAGAGGTGACACTCAAGATCAATGGCTCGACCTATCAGGTCAAATTGCAGGATAAGTATGATCGGCTAATACAAAAGATGGGCTTACAGGTAAAAGCGGGGCAACAGTTGAAGGATATTAAAGCGCCAATGCCCGGTTTGGTGTTAGACATTCTAGTAGAAGCGGGGCAGGCGGTAAGCACCGGAGATCCCTTAGTGATCTTGGAAGCCATGAAAATGGAAAACGTCATTAAGGCGCCGGGGGATGGAGTGATCAAAGAGGTGCGCGTGCAGAAAGGAGCCGCGGTTGAAAAAGGTCAACTTTTGGTCGGACTCGAATAATAAAAAAGCCCTCAGCAGTTATTGCTATAACTATTGAGGGCTTTTCTACTGCTATAATACTTCGTTCTACTCTAGTTGTCGACTTCCCAATGCCCCATTATTCGTCCTCAAAAAGGTATTTAAACCACAGTCAAGGAAGTCGCTGTAATCTCGCACCCCTTCCTTATATCCTCTAGGTGCAGCTAGCACCTTTTCTTCCGGCGACATTAGCACATACAAAGGCTGGGTATTTTGCTTAAAATTGGTCACTTGGAAATCCGTCCACATGTGGCCGACATTTCGAAGTTTCTTATTGCTCAACTTAGACACCAGGGGTTTATCCAATGGGTTTCTATCGTCCACGTACAGAGAAATTAGCACGTAATCTTCCGTAATTCGCTCCCAGATAGACTCGGCCGTCCAGATATGTTCTTCTGTTTTTCGGCAGTTGACGCAGCCATGTCCCGTAAAGTCCAACAATACGGGCTTATTAATTTCTTTGGCGTAGGTTACGCCCTCGTAGTAATCCTTGAAACATTCCAGATTGTTCGCACACTTCGAATAAGAAGGGAAACGAGCCTTTAATTCAGGATCTAGATCTGGTTCTGGTAAAAGGATATTATAGTGCGCCGGTGGTGCCAAACCACTCATTATCTTCAAAGACTGGTAAGCCTGTGTCTTTTGATTATAACCAAAGCCCGAAGCAAGGTATACTACTGCGGCCAAGGAAGCCACAATAAAACCCCAACGTGTAGGAGATATCTTTTTCAATTTGCTGTCATGCGGAAAGCGAATATAACCGAGCAGATACAAAGCCATTCCTGCAAAAAGCAACACCCAAAGCCCCATAAAGACTTCGTACGGCAAGATGCCCCAATGCATCGTCATATCCGCCACAGATAAAAACTTTAAGGCCAAAGCCAATTCCAAGAAGCCCAATACCACCTTCACTGAAGTCATCCAGCTGCCAGAGCGGGGCAAGGAATTCAACCAACCCGGAAAGGCTGCAAACAGACCAAACGGTAAAGCCAATGCGGATGAGAAACCAAGCATCACAACCATTGGGCCCATTTTATTCGTCGCAGATTCTACCAAAGCAGAACCGATGATGGGTCCAGTACAGGAAAAAGAAACCAAAGCCAGGGTAAAGGCCATGAAGAAAATCCCGATCAATCCTCCTTTATCCGCCATCGCATCACTCTTCGTAGACCAAGAACTGGGAAGCGTAATCTCGTAATACCCAAAGAAAGAAAACGCAAAAACCACAAAGATCACGAAGAATAGCAGGTTTGCAATCCAGTTTGTGGATAGCGCATTCAAGGCTCCAGGCCCTAAAGCCCCAGTGATGATCAATCCAATAGAGACATAAATCAAGATAATGGAAATGCCATAAATCAAGGCATTCCGTATACTAGAGGTTCGATCCTTGCTCGTCTTGGTAAAGAAGCTCACCGTCAAAGGGATCATTGGAAATACACAGGGCGTCAGTAGCGCCACCAATCCCCCAAGGAATCCCAAAATAAAAGTCCAAAACAAGGAATCACTGCTTACCACTTCCTCTCCACAATTCCCAAGCGGCTCCTTATAAGTGGCAGCTAAACTTTCTCTCCGTTGATCTAATTCTTTCCCTGTAGGTTTGGTTATCGCTATATCTGTAGCCGTTTCCCCTGTGCTCAAATCGATTGAAAATGGAGCTTCCGTGGGCGGCAAACATTTTTCGTCATCACAGACCGTAAACACCATAAACCCCTTCACTATAGGATTGCTCGCACTGCTCTTGAAGCGCTGCTGGACCACCACCGGATTATCCACATACTTACTCACCTCTACCCCAAACAGGTCATCCATAGCGGTCTTGATCTTGGTCAGCTCTTGCACTGCACCGCTAGCAACAACGGCCGTAGTATCGTGTTCCCAATATATTTCTAATGGCGGAGGGCCATCAATATGCGATTTGTAGGAGGGCATACTCCATCCTTCTTCCACCTGTGCCCTTGCAATAAATTCATATTCCCCCTCTCCCGTTTTCTTACTAGTAAACGACCATTTTACAGGTTCCAGCAAACCGCTTTGTTCAGCTGCTTCAGTCTCTTCCAGTAAGGGTGTTGCCTCCTCGAGCAAACTGGAGGCTCCTTCCTCTGTTTCCGCGGCAATGCCCGGCTGCGCTATTTCTGATTCTGCTGCCTCCGATTGCTGAGTCTCGGTAGCCTTTTGCAAATCGGCTGCTCCATCCGCTGAAGCCGTCAGGTCTTCCCCTGCCACCGTGTTAACATCAAAAGAAAAATCCTTCAGCATGGGAGGAGTGCAAGTCTTGTCATTGCAAGACATATATTCCACCTCCACCGTGATAGGCAGACTGGGCTCTGATACTTTTACGGTTTGGGTAAAAACAACTGGTCCTTTCGGATACTTGATCACGACGATATTATCGAATAAAGGATCACGCCCTTCCTTCTTCTTTCCCTTCTCCGCCACCTCACCTTCCAGGCTGTAATGCGCCCCTTCATTAAAGTAGAAGGTGGTGGGTATCGGTCCACCATCTTCGGTATGCTGGGAATAAAGCATCCAGCCCGGGTCCAGATCAGCAGTAAAAACTAGTTTGTATTCTTCTTTCGAGACCTTATCTATGTGGGTATCCCATTTTACAGGGTCCACCATCTGAGCCGAAAGTCCGACTGTCAAGAAAAGGGCACTAAAAAATAATAGAAGTCTCATGTTAAATGATTCCTTAGTCAGAAAAAAACATTTACGATGTAGGCGATCGGATGTAGAGAAAAGATCAATTAAAAATCGATCACTTTCTTACTTGGGAGGATTATATCTCCTTATTTCTCAAAGTCGAAGGCAAAGTCAACGGACTTGGGTGGCAGACACTGCTTATCATTACAGCACATAAATTCCAAGTAACCCGAAATTTCATTGATTTCATCGGTAAGCATGACTCGCTGTTTAAAAACTGCTTTTTTCCCATACTTAATCAGATGAATACCAAACATATCATCCATTCCTTCCTTTTTATCTCCTTCCTCTGTAGGAATACCTACAGGCTGAAAGCCAGGATCTGCATTGTAGTAAAAAGAGGTGGGGATGGGGCCATCCTCATTGGCCTTTTGGGAGTAGATGTACCAACCTGGATCGATATCAGCTGTAAAAACAAGATCATATTCTTTGTCCGCAACTTTTTGAGCTGAAAAAGTCCATTCAACTGGTGCCATCGGCTGAGCTTCGAGCAAGCTAAAAGAAAAGAGCAGGCTCGCCACTAATCCTAATATCTTCATATTTTCGTATCCGTTTGCAGCAAAAATATACAATAGAAAGGGGACTATTAGTTAAGAAGTTGGAACAAGACCAAACATTAACAGTATTTAACATCAATGATCATTTTGGGCTACACTTTAACAAAATGGGTTTACGGCTCTTTTCCTCTGAAAGCAAGTGAGCGTCTACCTTTTTGTCGCCATCTCGAAGTAATTGATCGCTTAAAGAAAAACTCATTAAAGTGCTCCACTAAGAACCAAGAAATGAAAATACAAGAGTCCGGCTACCCAAATGAGATGAACAACTTCTGCCCGTTGACTGGGCATATTCGTAAAACTGAAGGAACTCAAAACACCTAAGGGCACCGCGAGATACAGTAGGAGGTCGACGGACACCTGATCCACTAAAAAAGGCGCCAAGATCGAAAAGAATAGTGCGCCATACAATATATTGATCTTCTTCTGTACCTGAATAACATTTTTCGCTAGGAAACCTGCCCAACTAAATAACAGCACAAGTACAAGGAATCCAAAGAAGAAGATGCTTATGTAATACAAGACCGGATCGGACAATTGGATTTCCGGAATTCCCAATTGTATCGGAAACTGCTTACCTAAAAACATGGAAAGCTGATCCGTCCAATAGAAGTAAACCAATGCATAGATATAAGGCACCAAAACCCCACTCAGCACAATCAGTATATCTCCTACCTTTAGCGAACGTAAAGTATTGATCGCGGCAATGGCCAAGATGAACAGAGCCAAATAGGAAGGGTAAAAGAGGCTACCAATAGCAATCCACAAGCCGCTATTAAATAGATTGGTAGCGCAATTGACCTTCTTGTAAATACCTAAGAGCTCAAACAAGGCCAAAATGTAGAAGAAGTTGGCCATATGTAATGGCGATAACTGCAAAAAGGGCGGAAGTACACTACAGATCAATATGAAAAAGACGCCCGGAAACAAGTTCGGATCTCGCCCCAATCGATCCCGCAATACCAATGCATTTAACATCCAGCCCTCTACAAAAACCAATAAGGTGGCTATTATAGCAGGTACCATCCCTGAATACCCAACCTGATCATATACCCAATCCGAAAAAATTCCTGAGGCGACCGGCTCCCAGGGCTCTATATATACCAAGCCCCAGAATCGAACAGCTACAGCATAAAAGACCAGCAGGAAACTGGCCATTACTTGATTGGTTCTAAATATGGATAACACTATGCTTCTTTATAGTTATTTTCAAAAATAAAAAACCTTAGGAGACAAAGCCCCTGAGGGGCACAATTTTGTCTTTGCCACAGATCAATTCTGTGTTTGTTTTCGTGGTACATCTGTAGATAGCTGATAAGTACGTATTCCGTGGCGGGTAGGAGATTGTATGAGTCGTTTAGTAAACACCTGTGCGCTGGTCTGATTCCCCCTTCCTCCACAATTAGATCAAATTCGCTTAGCCCAGGTGCACAAAAAAAGTAAAATATTTAGGTCTTTTTGGAAGAATCAGCTAAGGAATTTAAAAAAAGAACAAAAAGCAACTGGCTAATAATCAGCAAATTAACAGAAAAAAGATTCGAAGGAAGAAAAAAAGTTGTTCTTTTTTTGTGGAATTCTGTGCTGAATCGTCTCCTTATTATGAAAACTAGCAAAAACGAATTAAGACTACAACCCCATAAACCAAAAACTTAACCCAAACAATCCCCAAATCGTACTCTTGTGTAATCCCTATTCATCCCTGTATAACTCAAACCAAATCCCGGCTGAAGGGCCGGGAAGCGATCCCCAAGATCACTTTGAGAACTAATTAACACAACCCCAAACCCCAAACCAAGCAACGGAGCACCCTTCAGCCGAAAACGCCAGGTGCTCCGTTTTATTCGATTTTCACACTAGAAACACACTTTTGCTCCTCCGGGAGTTCTTAAACATCATGAGATAAAACTATATCCCAAACATTTCCAAAATTAGATGGCAAAGCCTCTAATTCGTAAGCTTTCTCTGCTCCCAACCGATTGGCATCCGCTATCGGTTTTTTTTTGCCTATTATCAACGAAATAAATTCAGAAAGGATACTTCTACGGATAGAATTACTAAAAAAACGGTTTGGATTGTACCCATACAGCACAATTCAACACAGACAATTGGGAGTGGTACCGCTAGGATTAGTTCATAGAAAAGATAGGCGCGTGAGTATTGCAGTTGTACTGTTGCAATAAACTGATTTCCACCTTCATGAATTTCGTTAGCGGAAAATCAATCAGCATCTCCAATACCTCGACTTCAGAAGAAGCGGAAAAAACCGCCCAGATCTTGGATTTCTCTTCAGATATGGCATAATTGATCAACTTACCCTTAGACAAGTAATCACTAATCACGGCCTCTTGGTAAGGCACCAATTGCAAGAAAGAAGCACTGGGCTCTTGAGGTAGAGAGAAGTCTACCATGAAGTGGTGGGCTACAGCCATGAATTAGTAATGTTTTTTGTTCCTTAAAAGTAGGCCTGGAAATTCGCAAAATGAAACTACGATCCATCAATCCGACTAATTGTCGGAAATTAGACCCTATATCCGCCGCACATGATAATCTGTATCTATTCGTTAAAACCCTGCTATTTTCTCAATTTTCCCTTGGTTTTTTTTGATATTACAAGTTGAAAATCAAAGTGAAAAGAGAATTCCTGGTTTTGTCTCCTTTAGGCTGCCTGTAGCCAAAGCCCCTTTACCAAACAGAAATGCCCTGGCAAACCCACTCGATTCACCTTAACCCCACTACCAAGTAATAGCGCAAGGATAAAACTTTATTCAAGTATACAATTAACCTTATTATGAAAAAGAAAGACCAAAACAAAATGGGTCGTCGCACTTTTGTCAAGTCTTCTGGTTTGGCCACCGGTGCATTAATTCTTAGCCCTTCTATGCTTTCCGCCAAAGCACATATTGATGGAGAAGATGTCATTAAGGTAGGTTTGATCGGTTGTGGAGGAAGAGGGTCTGGAGCTGCCGTACAGGCATTATCTACTGAACAAAATGTACGATTGGTGGCTATGGCCGATGCCTTCCGCGATCGACTTGATGCTAGTGTAAAACGTATCCAAGATGCATTGGCCAATAATGAGATTGATAGTAAAAGATTTGATGTTCCAGCCGAAAATCAATTCGATGGCTTCGATGGTTACGAGAAAGTGATCCCACTATGTGATGTGGTCATTATCGCTACGCCTCCAGGTTTCCGACCTATCCACTTCGATGCTGCCATTAAAGCGGATAAGCATGTATTTATGGAAAAACCATTGGCAGTAGATGCTCCTGGTGTACGCAAAATCTTAGAAACCGCTAAGCTAGCCAAGCAGAAAAAACTTAATGTTGTAGTTGGCCTTCAGCGACACTACCAAGAAAGATACACCAAGTGGGTTGACATGCTACACGAGGGGGTAATTGGAGACATTACTACTTCTCATGTCTATTGGAACAGTGGTGGCGTATGGGTAAGACCGCGCAAAGAAGGCATGACTGAGATGCAATACCAAATGCTCAACTGGTATTACTTCAATTGGCTATGTGGAGACCACATTACTGAACAGCATATTCACAACCTAGACGTTGGTAACTGGGTCAAAAAGGCTTATCCGATTTCTGCCCGGGGTATGGGAGGACGCCGCATGCGTACCGGAAAAGACCACGGTGAGATATTTGATCATCACTTTGTCGAATTCCAATATGCTGACGGAAGCCGCATGATGAGTCAATGCCGCCATTGGAAGGGCTCTGAAAATAAAGTGACGGAAGAATTTCAAGGTACCAATGGATCTGCACCAGCTCCTGGCGTAATTCTAACCAAGAGCGGGCATGCTATTATGGAAAATAAAGGAAAGGGCGATCCCAATCCTTATCAAGTAGAGCATGATTTGCTCTTTGCTGCGATTGCAAAAGGAGAGTACAAATATGCAGATGCAGAAAATGGAGCAAAAAGTACCATGACTTCTATCTTAGGAAGGATGGCTACATACTCTGGCCAACTCGTCAACTGGGATGATGCCATGGCTTCAAACCTTGACTTATCACCGGACAAGTACGACTGGAATGCCAATCCAAAAGTAATGCCTATCAAGGATGGATCTAGTCAGGATGGATACTACCCTTCCTGTATTCCTGGTATCACACCGGTTATGTAGATCCGAGGAAGGTACCGTAGAGGGTTTAGGATTTAGAGTTGAAAGGTTTAAAGTGGAAAGTTTAGGGAGGTAGATCACAAGTCCCGCCTTTTGAACATTACACTTTAAACCTTACCCTATCAACTCTACTTTTGCCCTAACCCCAGTCTACTATTCAAAACGAAATTCATATCCATCACAAAATGAAGCGAAGAACATTTATACAATCCAGTGTCGCTACCTCGGCAGCATTAGTAGGGGCGACCACCACAGGCCAAGCCACTCCTATAACGACAAAAGCAGAACCCTTCAAGATGAAGTTTGCCCCGCACTTAGGCATGTTTAAGCATCACGCGGGCAAAGATCCTATCGATCAATTGAAATTTATGGCGGACCAGGGATTCTCGGCTTTCGAAGACAATGGCATGCGGGAGAGAGAGGTGTCCCTACAAGAAAAAATGGGCAAAACCATGGATAAACTCGGTTTAACCATGGGCGTATTTGTAGCGCATAAGATCTATTGGAAAGAACCTACACTAACCACCGGTAAAGAAGACTCTCGGGCTGAATTCCTGGATTATATCAAAAAGGCGGTAGATGTAGCCAAGCGTGTTAATGCCAAATGGATGACGGTAGTTCCGGGCCACCTAGACCTTCGCCAAGATATGGGATATCAAACGGCCAATGTTGTAGAGACCCTGAAGCGGGCTAGTGAGATATTGGAACCTCATAACATCACCATGGTGTTGGAACCACTGAACTTCCGGAATCACCCCGGATTATTCTTGACCAAGGCCGCACAAGCCTACTTGGTATGTAAGGCAGTGGGTAGCCCAAGTTGTAAGATCCTATTCGACATTTATCATCAACAAATCCAAGAGGGGAATATTATCCCTAACATTGAACGGTCTTGGGATGAAATAGCCTATTTCCAAATTGGAGATAATCCAGGAAGAAAAGAGCCTACCACAGGTGAAATCCACTACAAAAATATCTTTAAGTTTATCCACGAAAAAGGTTTTACCGAGGTACTAGGCATGGAACATGGCAACTCTCGCCCTGATAAGGAGGGAGAACAAGCGGTGATCGATGCTTACAGAGCCGTCGACCTCGACTAAGCGGCCTATCCTCTGGCAATTTTGGTGTACTTCACAAAGCTGACAGTAGTCACAAAAATTGTCAGAGGAAACCATTTCCCTTCTCCATTCAGAGCGGGGCGAAAATTCGCCTTAGAATTTCTGTATTTTTCTATCATTCTCCCCTGCATCCTTAAGAAAATGCTAATTAATCGATAGCTCCATTAAATATTTCAAAAAAAAGAGCTCACCAGTTGCAAATCACCATAATTGCACCTACTTTTGCTTCCACAATGGCAATGACCAAACTAAATATCATATCTTTTCCTTTTACTTGCCGTCGTAGACTAGCACGTCGTCGCCCCTAGGGGCGTATATCTTTCATATTACCCTCGTGGGTAGGCATCATGCCCTACCAAATTTCCACCAAATTAGATTTTACTTTTTCTAATGTATTTGAGTTGATTCGGATCTCTGGCTTGGACCATTTCCCGATTGACTCAACAATGGTTAATACAGAAAACCATGCAATCGCAAGATAATATTATCATTCAGATAGCTGCCCCCTCCCATGCTGCCTACGCTGAGTTCATATGTTCGCTGTATGCAGAATCAGCCAAAGAAAGGGGAACCGGGATAGCCGAACGACAGCCTGCTTATGTTGAGGCAAAAATTCTCAAAGGCGATGCCGTCGTAGCCATGGATGGAGACCAACTAGCGGGCTTCTGCTATATCGAGACCTGGAGCCACGGTCAGTACGTAGCCAACTCCGGCTTGATCATTTCTCCGCAGTACCGCCGCCAGGGCCTAGCCCGCCGTCTCAAGCAAAAAGTCTTTGCCTTGTCCAGAGATAAATATCCGGCTGCAAAAGTATTTGGTATTACGACCAGCTTAGCGGTCATGCGGATCAACTCAGACCTGGGTTATCAGCCAGTCACCTTTTCAGAATTGACGCAAGATGACGCCTTCTGGGATGGTTGCAAGAGCTGCCCCAATTTTGATATCCTCAATAGGAATCAGCGAAAAATATGCCTTTGTACAGCCATGCTGGCCCCTTCAAAGGAAGAGTCTATGGCACTTGATCTCAGTGATCAAATCGTGGTTAAAACGCCACAATAATGGTCCTTCGATAACGCTCATGATGGAAGACCCTCAAAAAAGAACCTAAGGCTTCACTGCAAGAAAGCGCCCGTATGCTTTTAGCTCTTTTTACAGGTGTCCACAAGATTTTTCAAAGGAGGACGGTAATATATATTTCATAAATATTCAGGGTGGTTCAAATACCTCCCTTCAAAAATAAAATAATGGCCAATAAGAAAGTTGTGCTGGCTTACAGCGGAGGATTGGATACTTCGTTTTGTGTCAAATACTTAAGTCAAGACTTAGGTTTAGAGGTTCACGCCCTTACCGTGGACACCGGCGGGTTTAGTGAAGCGGAACTAAAAGAAATTGAAACCAGAGCCTTTACCCTAGGAGCAAAGACCGTCAAAGTGATTGATGCGGTCCCCGCCTTTTATCAGCAATGCGTACGCTACCTCATCTATGGTAACGTACTCCGAAACAACACCTATCCCCTTTCAGTCAGTGCAGAGAGAATGTTTCAAGCGCTACAAGTGGTCGAATATGCTAAACTGCTTAATGCAGACAGCATAGCACATGGTAGTACCGGAGCAGGTAATGACCAGGTTCGCTTTGACCTCGTTTTCAACATCCTAGGGCCAGGACTTGAGGTGATCACTCCGATCCGAGACCTTCAATTGTCTCGCCAAGCTGAAATTGAGTACCTACAAAAACATGGGGTCAATTGGAGTTGGGAAAAAGCCAAATATTCCATTAATCAAGGCCTATGGGGTACCAGTGTAGGTGGTGCCGAAACACTAACCTCCCACCAGTCCCTCCCAGAAGATGCCTATCCCTCGCAATTGGTGGAAACAGACCCTAGTCAAGTCGAATTACATTTCGAAAAGGGCGAGCTAAAAGGCGTGAACGAAAGGCAATTTGAGCAGCCTTGGAAGGCGATCGCATACCTGAATGATATTGCTAAACCCTATGCCATCGGAAGAGATATTCACGTAGGTGATACGATCATCGGAATTAAAGGGCGGGTAGGCTTTGAGGCGGCTGCGCCCTTGATCATCTTGAAAGCACATCACCTAATCGAAAAACACACCTTGACCAAATGGCAACAATACTGGAAAGAACAGTTGGCCAATTGGTATGGCATGCTCTTACACGAAGGACAATACCTTGACCCCGTGATGAGAAACATTGAGTCCTTCTTAGAGGACACGCAGGGAACGGTTACGGGTAAGGCTATTGTTAAGCTACTCCCCTATCGTTTTGAATTGGAAGGCATAGAATCGGACTACGATCTAATGAATAGTGATTTTGGGCACTATGGAGAAATGAACAAAGCATGGACAGGCGAAGATGTGAAAGGGTTCACCAAGATCCTTGCCAATCAAGTCAAAATCCACCATTTAGTCAATGAAAAAGCGACTAAGGATGCTTGATGAGACTTCCATCCAAGCATCAAAATAGCCTTGGATGCGGAGCAAATGCAAATGCTTGAAGACGGTCTAGCTCATTTTCTATTGCATTGACTTCAAGCATAGAATTATTTAATTTTAAAAACGATACGCGGATATGATCAAGGCAGGAATTATTGGAGGAGGAGGATATACCGCCGGCGAGTTGATTCGGGTGCTTTTGTATCACCCGGAAGTGGAAATCGGCTTTGTAGTAAGTCAAAGCCAAACAGGTAGACTAGTGAGTGATGTACATGACGACCTCGTCGGGGAATGCCAATTGCATTTCACCGATGAGGTCAGTTTTAATGTCGATGTACTCTTTCTTTGTATGGGGCACGGACGTTCTAAAACCTTTATGGAAGAACATCAAGTCCCATCTGATATAGTAGTAATTGATCTAAGTAATGATTATCGGTTAGCGGAGGATTTTGTCTATGGTTTACCGGAACTCCACAAGGAAACCATTCAAACCCACAAAAGGGTAGCAAATTGTGGGTGCTTCGCTACGGCCATTCAATTGGCTTTGCTCCCCTTAGCCAAGGAACAATTACTGCAAAGTGAAGTACATGTCCACGCCATTACAGGTTCTACGGGCGCTGGACAGTCTCCTAAAAGCACTACCCACTTCAGTTGGCGGAACAACAATCTATCCATCTACAAGGCCTTCAATCACCAACATCTAGCGGAGATCAAGCAAAGCCTCACCTTCCTACAACCCTCTTTTGAGCACACGATCAATTTTTTACCGGTGCGGGGTGACTTTGCCAGAGGCATCTATGCTAGTGCTTACGTAGATTGTCCTTTATCGGAAGAAGCGGCTTATTCTTTGTATGAAAACTACTATCAGGATGACCCCTTCACACACGTCACCGCACAAAACCCTAATCTAAAGCAGGTCGTTAACACCAATAAGTGCCTATTACACTTGGAAAAACACGACAACAAACTGCTTATCATTTCCATCATCGACAACTTATTAAAAGGAGCCTCAGGTCAAGCGGTTCAAAATATGAATTTAGCTTTTGGCCTTCCTGAAACAACGGGGCTTCAACTCAAATCGGTGGTGTACTAATCTATTCGATCATGCAACTTTTTGACGTATATCCCTTATTCGGATTGGAACCCGTATCGGGTAAAGGGAGCTATGTATATGATAAAAATGGGCAAGCCTACCTCGATTTCTACGGGGGGCATGCCGTCATCTCCATTGGCCACAGTCACCCACATTTCGTTCAACGCCTGCAAGAACAAGCCGCAAAGTTGGTTTTCTATTCCAATTCTGTGCAAAATCCCTTACAGCAGGAGCTAGCTCAAAAGCTAGGGGCTCTATCAGGCTGTGAGGAGTATCAGCTCTTTCTTTGCAATTCGGGAGCTGAGGCAAACGAAAATGCCCTGAAACTGGCCTCCTTCCACAACGGAAGAACGAAGGTAATCACCTTTAAAGGTGCCTTCCACGGGCGAACCTCAGCGGCTGTCAATGCCACGGACAATCCCAGAATCAAGGCCCCAATCAATCGCAATTACGAGGCGGAATTCCACGATTGGAATGACCTGGAATCCGTTCAGGAGAGCCTCGCTAAAGGCGATGTAGCGGCAGTCATCATTGAAGGTATCCAGGGCATCGGCGGCATTCACGTCCCCGATCCTGCCTTTTTGCAGGATGTGGCTGCCTTGTGCCGAGCGCAAGACACCGTCCTGATCCTGGATGAAATCCAATCTGGATACGGGAGAAGTGGTTCCTTCTTCGCCTACCAATACAGCGAGGTAGTGCCTGACCTTATTACTGTGGCGAAAGGAATGGGCAATGGCTTTCCCATTGGAGGGGTACTGATTCATCCTCGATTTGAAGCAAAATATGGCCTCTTGGGAACCACCTTTGGTGGTAATCACCTAGCCTGTGCTGCTGGTCTGGCGGTGCTAGAGGTATTGGAATCGGAACAACTGATTTCTCATGCGAAGCAATTGGGACAACAGCTTATGAGCGAATTAGTGGATCTCTCAGCGGTAAAGGAAGTGCGGGGTCACGGCTTAATGATCGGGATGAGTATGGATTTCCCCATCAAACCGCTACGAAAGCAATTACTATTTGAACAGCGTGTATTCACAGGTTCCTCAGCCGATCCGCACACCCTTCGGCTACTCCCTCCGCTCAATATTACGGAGCAAGAAGCCGAGCAATTCCTCGACGGCTTAAAGGCAGGACTCCAGCAATACCAACAAACCGCAAAAATCTGAGCATAGCTATGAAAAATTTTGAATCCGTAGCGGACGCAAGTCAGCTTGGAGCCTTGATAAAGAAGGGGATTGACTTAAAAGCCGATCCGTTACAGGCCGAAGCTTTGGGCAAAGGTAAAACCTTAGTCCTGCTCTTTTTCAACCCTTCCCTCCGAACCCGCCTGAGTACCGAAAAGGCAGGGATCAACTTGGGCATGTCCGTAATCAATATGAACGCTGGACAAGGCTGGCAATTGGAATTTGAGGACGGGAAGATCATGAATATGGATAAGGCTGAGCACATTCGTGAAGCAGCAGCAGTGATCAGTCAATATGCTGATATCATTGGGATTCGCACCTTCCCTTCTCTCACCGATCGAGAAAGAGATTATGCCGACTTTATCCTCCATCAATTCATGCGCTACGCCTCCGTGCCCATCATCAGCCTGGAATCCGCCATCCGACATCCCCTACAGTCCTTGGCAGATCTGATCACGATAGAGGAGCATAAAACCAAGGCCCGTCCCAAAGTCGTTTTGAGCTGGGCGCCACATCCTCGTGCCCTCCCACAAGCGGTAAGTAATTCGTTTTTAGAATGGGTGAATCGAACGGATGTTGAATTGGTGATTACCCACCCTGAAGGATATGAATTAGCCCCGCAGTTTACACAAGGCATTCCCATTACCCACAAGCAGGAAGAAGCCTTTGAGGGAGCAGATTTTATTTATACGAAAAACTGGTCTTCCTTCAATTCATATGGAAAGATCCTCTCACAAGATCCAAACTGGATGATCACGCCAGAAAAGATGGCCTTGACCGACAATGGGAAGTTCATGCATTGTCTGCCCGTCAGAAGAAATGTAGTAGTGGCAGATGGCGTATTGAATAGTGAAGCTTCATTGGTGATTCACCAGGCCAATAACCGGACCTTTGCAGCGCAGGCCGTGCTGCATGAGATATTGAGTACCTTATAAGCGATGAACACATGCAAAGACCGAAGTTAACGGTAGTAAAAATAGGTGGTAAGGTGCTCGAAGTACCCGAAAAGCTCACCCAGGCACTTCAGTATTTCGTGACTATCGAAGGACCAAAAATCTTAGTGCACGGTGGGGGAAAACAGGCAAACGTCATCATCAAAGCCCTAGCCATTGAGCCCAAGATGCTCAATGGCCGCCGGATTACGGATGCGGCGACTTTGGAAGTCGTAACCATGGTATATGCGGGCTTAGTCAATAAAACGGTGGTCAGTGAGTTACAGAGTCTTGGCTGCAATGCCCTAGGACTCAGCGGGGCAGATGGCAATATGATTCGAGCCCATAAGCGCATCGTAACTACTACCGATTATGGTTTTGCCGGAGATATAGACGAGATCAATGCCAAAGGATTGCAGCAATTGTTGGAACTGGGGTTTTGTCCTTGCTTTTGTGCCATCACACATGATCAACAGGGGCAACTCCTCAATACAAATGCTGATACCATTGCCTCTCAAGTGGCCATTGCGATGGCCAAAGGCTATGAGGTAGAATTACAATTTTGCTTCGAAAAAGCAGGCGTATTGATCGACCCTGAAGTGGACGATTCCATTATCTCAGAACTGACGGCAACGAACTACCAACAGTATAAAGCAGATGGGGTGATCTCAGGCGGTATGATTCCCAAGTTGGACAATGCCTTTGCGGCGATCGAAGCTGGCGTCTATCAGATCAGCATCGGACACATTGAGGCCCTACAGGGAAAGGTTGCCACCAAGATTCTCCGACAAGCGTAAACGTAATGATGGATAAAAACCAATTGGCAGAAAAAGCCATTCAATTGCTCGAACAACTCATCGCCACCCCTTCTCTATCTAGACAAGAAGCTGATACAGCTGATTTGTTGTTTTCTTTTTTTGAACGACAGGGGATACCGGCGCAGCGGCAACTCAACAATGTTTGGGCTAGAAACCAGCATTGGCAAGAAGGGAAGCCCACTCTTTTACTAAACTCCCACCATGATACCGTAAAGCCTGCGGCTGGCTGGCAACGCCCTCCCTACCAGCCGACCACAGAAGGAGAAACCCTATACGGCCTGGGAAGTAATGATGCCGGAGGACCCTTGGTTTCTCTAATTGCTACCTTTGTCCATTTCTATGACCTTTCTGACCTACCTTTCAACCTGATCTTAGCGGCAACTGCCGAGGAGGAGATATCAGGCAAGAATGGTATTGCGGCGCTTTTACCCCAACTGGGACCTATCAGTCTTGGCATCGTAGGAGAACCCACCAAAATGGAAATGGCCATTGCCGAAAAAGGCTTGATGGTAGTCGATGGAATGGCCGAAGGGCAATCAGGTCATGCGGCCAGGAATGAAGGCGTGAATGCCCTGTACAAAGCGGTGGAGGATATCGCTTGGATTCGTGAGCATGAATTTGCTAAGGTGAGTCCCTTATTAGGCGCGGTGAAGGCAACGGTTACCCAGATTGAGGCGGGTTCTCAGCACAATGTCGTGCCAGACCGTTGTTCCTTTGTGATTGATGTTCGAACCAACGAGGCCTATTCGAATGAAGAAGTCTTCGAATACTTACAATCCCATACCCAATCGCAACTCAAGGCACGCTCCTTCCGCTTGAACTCCTCAGGCATCCCCCTGGACCACCCTGTCATCAAGTATGGGACATCGCTGGGCTGGCCCCATTTCGGTTCACCCACCCTAAGCGATCAAGCCCTAATGCCCTTTACGACCCTCAAGCTTGGGCCCGGAGATTCCGCCCGCTCTCACACCGCTGATGAGTTTATTCGGCATAGTGAAATCAAGGAGGGTATTCAAAAATACATCCAGCTGTTATCTATGATTCAGCCCGGAGACTTATCCACACCTAACCACTAATCATCTGATATGAAACTTTGGCAAAAGAACTATCAAGTAGATCAAGAAATTGAGCGTTTCACCGTTGGGAGAGATCGAGAATTGGATTTGGAATTAGCCCCCTATGATATTCAGGGTTCTTTGGCTCACATCAAGATGCTATGTGAAGTAGGCTTGTTGGAAAAACCTGAACTTGTAGAATTGGTCCAGGGCCTACAAACTTTATATAAAGAGGTAGAAGCTGGATCCTTTATCATCGAGGAAGGGATAGAGGACGTACATTCCCAGGTCGAACACTGGTTGATCCAGAACGTGGGGGAGATTGGTAAAAAAATCCATAGTGGCCGCTCTCGCAACGATCAGGTCTTGGTAGATCTAAAGCTGTATCTGCGGGCGCAGGTACGAGAAGTTATCCAAGATATTGAAAAACTATTCGAAACACTGATCACTTTATCGGAGCAACACAAGGATCAGCTATTACCAGGATATACCCACTTGCAAGTAGCTATGGTATCTTCCTTTGGCCTTTGGTTTGGGGCTTATGCGGAGAGCTTGGTGGACGATCTGCAGCAATGGTTAAGCACCTTTAAGGTCATCAATCAGAATCCATTAGGTTCAGCAGCTGGTTATGGTTCCTCCTTTCCTTTAGATCGGAAAATGACCACTGATTTGCTCGCTTTTGCGGACCTCAATTACAATGTAGTGCATGCCCAAATGGGAAGAGGTAAAAGTGAACTCTTTATGGCTTTTTCTCTTTCTGCCACGGCACATACGCTAGGAAAACTAGCGATGGATGTCTGTCTTTTCATGAATCAAAACTTCGGATTCATTGCTTTCCCAGATGAACTGACGACGGGCTCTAGTATCATGCCGCACAAGAAAAACCCGGATGTTTTTGAAATCATCAGAGGTCGTTGTAATCAACTGATTGCACTCCCTACTCAAGTAAGTATGCTGACCACCAATTTGCCCTCAGGCTATCATAGAGAGTTTCAGCTCTTGAAAGAAGTGCTCTTTCCCGCCATTCATCAAATCAAGGATTGCCTACAAATGGCCGCCTTTGCCCTCGAACACATCCAGATCAAGGATAACATTCTGGCAGAAGATAAATACCTATATCTATATAGTGTGGAGGAGGTTAATCGTCTTGTATTACAAGGAACCCCTTTTAGAGATGCTTATAAGATAGTCGGTCAGCAAATTGCGGATGGTAGTTTTGATCCAGATCGGACCGTGGAACACACGCACGCTGGTAGTTTGGGCAACCTTTGCAACGATGCCATTCAGGGGAAATGGCAGGGCGTGAAGCAAGCCTTTAAGTTTGATACAATCGACGAGCGGATTAAACAATTGTTGAGCTAGTCAAATGGTATAAGTACAACTATTATTGAATGGCAAACTGATCTTGGTCGGCCAAAAAGGCATATCGTTTTCGAAAAGCTAGCTGACTAGCTCGATCTAATTCAATGGTGGCGACAGTAGTTTCAATGGCTAAGCTTGCCCGAATCTCTCCAGCATAATCAATCACGCAGGAATCTCCTGTATAGCGAATATCCTTACCATCTAGCCCGACCCGATTCAAGCCGATAGTGTAGGCTTGATTTTCGATCGCTCGAGCCATGAGCAAACTTCGCCAATGATGCCTCCTGCGCTCCGGCCAATTGGCCACGTAGATTAGCAAGTCATAATCAACATCATTTCTGCTCCAAACAGGAAATCGTAGATCATAACAGATCAGCGGGCAGATCTTCCAGCCTTTCCATTCTACCAACAGACGTTCCGTTCCGGCACTGTAAAACTGATCTTCACCTGCTAAAGTAAAAAGATGGCGTTTATCATAGGTCTTGAAGGTGCCATCCGGAAATATCCAAAGCAAACGGTTAT
>JAHQWA010000132.1 GCA_019634045.1 Saprospiraceae bacterium | reverse complement strand
AGGGGTATGCAAAAAGCCATTGATCTCTGGCAGGCTGGAAGTACCAATGAGGCCATTGCCCTATTTGAAAGAATTGGCCAGGCGGAGCAAGCCAAATGGCTCCCCCTTTACCACGCAGCGAATGCGCTTATTGGCTCCTCTTACCAAGTCGAGGATGTCAACACCAAAAACAATATGCTGGAGAAAGCAAAAGCCATAGTTGCCGATGCTCATACACGATCCGAAAATAACGCAGAACTGATCACGCTGGAAGGCTTATTGTACACCGCTATTTTGTCCATAGATCCTGCCACTTACGGTATGACATTACCACCCAAAATTCAGGCCTTACATGAGCAGGCCGTTGGTATAGATCCTAATAACCCGAGAGCACTAGCCAACCAAATTGAGTTCGAAATGGGAGCAGCACGTTTTTTCGGTAAGGATCTAAGTCCATTCTGTGAGAAAATGAAGACCGTAATACCTAAATTTGAACAAGAGACTCCGTCCGCGCCTTTTGCTCCAAGTCATGGCTTAGAGCGGGCACAACAAATAGCTAATAGCTGCAAATGATCAATTTTTATAAAGAATTCAGATCAGCCATCATTATTCTCATCACGATTTTCCTAGTGACTATCTTGATTAATGTGTTTATGGTCAAACAATTGACCTGGGACATCATCAGGCAGCAGATTCTCTATAATCTTTACTATGGAGTTCCACTTAGTCTGGTTAATGGATGGCTATTTGATTTCTTAAGCAAGCTGTTCCCTTGGAATGAGCGGCCATGGACGAGGGCCATCACAGGTGTACTGGCGGCCATTTTTGTCACGATGACTGTATTGATCACGCTGAATGTCATGCTATGGGTATTCATCTTTGGTGATCAACTCGACTCGCTATGGCTCAAGGAAAATCGCACCTTCTTTCTCATTGCCTTAGTTATAACTAGTCTTGTCTCGATCAGCTTGCACGCTCTTGCATTCTTTAAAGAAATTCAGAACCAACGCACCATCAGTACTCAACTCCGGCAAGAAAAAACTGCATCGGAGTTGAGTGCGCTGCGTACCCAGGTGGATCCCCACTTTTTGTTCAATAGTTTTAATGTACTATCAGGCTTGATGGATGAGGATACTGAAAAAGCGCAACGTTTTCTAGCCGGTCTTTCTGCTATCTATCGGTATGTATTGGAGCAACGAAATGAGGAAACCTGCACGGTAGCGGAAGAACTAAATTTTGCCAAGCAATATCTTGAACTACAACGCATGCGTTTTGAAGACAGCATTTACCTAAAAACAGACATTAGTGAGGAAGTCCTGCATAAGAGAATCCCCTCCTTAACACTACAATTGCTATTGGAAAATGCCATCAAGCACAATGGGTTTAATGAACAAAATCCGCTGCACATTGAAATTACGCAAGAAGACGATCAACTCCGGGTCAGCAACAATCGGAAGGCTAGAACCAACCTCAGCGATAGTAATGGTATTGGCCTGGAGAATATTCGGGTGCGTTACAAATTACTGACTACCCAATCCTTAATTATTGATGCCAATCCGCATTCTTTCACCGTTAAACTCCCTCTCATTTGATCCAAACCGTTATAGTCGAAGATGAAGGCGTAGCCGCCAGAAGGTTGAAAAGACTGCTCGAACAGGAAGGCTTACAGGTCATTGCCAGTCTGAAATCTAATGCCGCACTACAAAGGTACATACAGACCAAGCCAGCCCCTGACCTATATTTCATGGATGTCCATCTAAATGATGGTGTTGTATTTGAAACCTTGCAAGCGGTAAAGATCAATACGCCTATCATTTTCACGACGGCTTACGACGAATTTGCCATCAAGGCTTTTAAACAAAATAGTGTAGATTACCTATTAAAACCTATCGGAAAACCCGAGTTGCAGCAGGCTCTCCAAAAGTTTAGACAGCTGTTTCAAACCAATACGCAGTCGATTGATTTACAAGCCATTAATCAACTATTACAATCTCAACAAACCAATTACCGAGATCGCATCAAAGTGAAGGTGGGCAATCGCTTGCGCATTTTCAAAATGGAAGAAGTGGCACTCATCTATAGTGAAAGTAAGCATACTTATATCCAAGTCGAAGATCGATCTTACCCCATTGATCAAGTTTTAGAACAACTAAATCAGGAATTAGATCCCTCACAATTTTACCGCGTCAACCGCGGACAGATCGTCAATATCAACTTCATCACTGATATCATCAGTTATTCTAATAGCCGACTAAAAGTTGTCATTCCCAACACGCAACAAGAAATCATCATTGCTCGCGAACGGGTAAAGGACTTTAAGGATTGGTTAGGATAACGAGACCGCTCTTAGTCATGTCTCAATGCCTCTACAGGATTTGCAATGGCGGCCTTTATGCTTTGAATGCTAATGGTTAAAAATGCTACAGTGATGCAGAAAAGCCCTACCACTAAAAATGCCCACCCAGGAATCGTAATTCGGTAAGCAAAATCTCGTAGCCAATATTGCATCAAAAGCCAAGCTACTGGAATGGCTATGACCAAGGCAATAGAGACCAAGCGGACAAAATCTTTGGAGAGGAGTTCTACAATTTGAGAAACACTAGCTCCCAGTATCTTCCGGATACCAATTTCTTTGGTTCGCTGTAGTACCTGGTGAGAAACCAGGCCAAACAAGCCCATGCAGGCAATGAATAAGGTAATCAGGGTAAAGATATTGAAAGCTTGCCCAATTCGTTGCTCGGATCGATACAACTGGCTGTAGGTTTCATCCAAGAAGAACTGCTGGTAGGGCATATTGGGAATGAATTCTTTGACCGTGGATTCTATGTGTGCCAGGGTACCCTTTAAGTCTTCTGTTTGTAGCTTAATATTTAAATTCCCATTTCCATTGTATTGGTAATTTTGATACCGCAAATACATAGGCTGGATAGTAAAATTGAGGGGTTGAAAATGAAAATCCTTGACCACTCCAATGACTTGTCCATCCAAAAACTGTTTGCCTACCGCTTTTTCCCAACCGAGAGCCTGCAGTGCTGCTTCGTTCAAAACATATGCCTCGGCGGTATCTGTAGGATGCTCAGGAGAGAAGCTTCTCCCGTCCACGATCTCCATTTCATACAAATCGAAAAACTCATAGCCTACGTAGTTGCGATATATGCTGAGCTCTTCTCCCGTCGCATTACCTTCCCAATCCTTAATCACGCCTGAGTTATAGCTATTAAGTGGCAAGTTGGCGGCATAGGCGACTTGTTCGATGCTTGGGTGCTTTCTTAGTGCTGCCTCCAGGGTGGCTATTTTATTCAATGAAGGCCCTTGCTGCAGCGAAACATGAACTACTTGTTCGCGATTATACCCTAGCTTTTTGTCTTGGATAAATTGTAATTGTTGATAGACCACCACACTACCAATAGCTAATATGATAGCGGCTACAAATTGGCCTATAACTAGTAAATTACGAAGACTTGTCCCTCTGCGATAATCTTTTAGGAAGTTGCCTCGAAAAGCTTTTACAGGCGATATGACAGCTAGAAATACGGCCGGATATAAGCCCGATAATCCACCAATTAAAAGTGCCGTCCCTAATAAAGCGATCAATAGCCACTGGTTTCCAATGATACTAAAAGGAATGTACTTATCGATTACCTGATTGAATAGCGGCAGGGCTGCATTGGCTAAGGCTAGTGCTATCCCAAAGCTTATGAAAGTCAACAAAAACGATTCTCCCAGCATCTGCCGGATAAGTTGTCCCTTATGTGCGCCCATAACTTTTCGGATGCCTACTTCTTTAGCACGTTGAGCAGAGCTTGCGGTAGCCAGATTCATGTAATTGATGGCGGCCAAGAATAGGATGATAAACCCGATCGCACCGAATAAATAGAGATATCGAACATCACTATTGGCTTGCAATTCTACATTCATTTGAGAGTGCAGATGAATGTCGGTCATAGCTTGCAATCTAAAGGCAGGCTTAAATGGAACGTCTTCATAGGCAGGAGCGGCCAGTTGATCAATCGCTACCAGTTTGGCTTGCAAGGCTTCGTAATCCTGGCCTTCAGCCAATTTCATATACGTCCAGTAATTATTGTTTCCCCACTGCCCGACATCATATTTTGAGTAACGCTTATTGGAAAGTGCCGTAAGGTAATCAAACTGAAAATGTTGGTTCTTGGGAGGATCCTGAAGTATGCCTTTGACGGTCAGTAGCTTTTCTTGATTGATGCTTAGGGTCTGACCAATAGCAGATTCAACACCAAAGTACTTATTGGCCAGAGATTGGGTGATTAATATAGCGCTTGGGTCCTTTAAAGCTGCTTTCCCAATACCTTCTACAACAGGAAAATTGAAAATATCAAATGAAGATTCATTGCCATATAGTCCAGTCTCCCTAAACACCTCACCTTCTCGGGAGACGAGTTCATTCGAAAATGCCAGGGTGGTAGCTTGTTTCACTTCTGGGAATTCTTCCTTTAAAGTTGGAGCTAAGGGCATTGGGCTTACGGCAAATTCATTGGTTCCCCGAAAATCACTCCCTATCTGCTTCGTGTACACCCGATAAATCTGGCTAGCGTCTTCAAAGTGTTGATCGTAACTAAGTTCGTACTGGATATACAAAGCAATGAGGATGAAGGAACTCATTCCAATGGTCAAACCAGAAATATTGATAAAGGAATGGAGTCTATTTTTCAACAGATTTCTATACGCTAGCCTGAAATAGTTCTTTAACATATTCGGAAGTAATTTTCGGTATTGCTGCTTGGTGGCAGCAGCGCGTCAGACATCCGAAGGTTTGGCTAAACTGCCTTTGAGAAACTTCGGATATCTAACGTTAGTTTGTCATCAAAATACCAGCATTAAACTGAGTTCTCCGCAATAGGTTCAACACCCATGCCAAAAACATGGGTACCTCATTTTCATAGTTTTATAGATTTTATTCAGTGGGAATTTCCTTTTAGATTGTTCGAATATGAACAGCATCGTTCAGAAGTGTACAGCGAAAAGGTATTTTACTTGCGGGTTTGACAGGGGAGTGGGAAGAAGGAATTGATTAGGATTTAAGAGAGCTAAATCGACTGATTAAGGTTATCCCGAAACAGGAATGAAGGCTGTAGTCAGTCTCCTGCAGTAACAGGATAGATTGATGCGGGGAAATTAATGTTGTCGTATTGTTTTCCTATAAACCTCTTTGCCAACAGCCAAATGCTCTATTACCAATAAAGGAACCGGAAATTAGAACTCATCAAGGCTGAAAATTTGAGGACTTCAATAATTTTGGCGGGTAAAAGAATTAATTTTGAGGTAATACATTTAGTTTAAAAACTTTACAATCAAATATTTAAAATCAATTTAACACCTTTATTCTTTTGTGGTAATGGCCTAAAAATGTCTTTGGCGCTGTAAGGTTATTTATGGCACTTTTGTGGTAGAGATTAAAATAAGCGCACAACTCGATCAACCTCATTTATAAAGGTACAAATGACAATATCATGTCCGAAGCCCAAGATGGCAAGCTAGACTCGCTGAGATTTTTGACCAGCACTTTGGATAACTAGCCCTCAGCCGACGACACTTGCTCAGAAAAGTATAACACCCCACAGATTTACCTCCTCCAAAATATCTGTATCAGTATCGACTTCATCAGGCTATCAATGACCTGGAAAATGGAACGTAGTAAAGGGTCTAGGATGTAGTCGTTGCAATTGGGTATACCAATACTAGTTTTTTCATCAATCCGTTTGAGCGGGAATTTGGGCGGAAAGCTTTACCGGTTTTGCCGTCAGCAGGTTGGTGATAGGCTTGCACAGATTTTACTAATCTCCAATGTCTTCTCACATTATATACGGGTCATGAAGGTTACCATATAGCCTTTAATTCAAGATGCATCCACTCATTTTCAAATAAGGAGGGAGCCGAAAATCCTATAAAGAGTAGGCACAAAAATCCATTAATTTTCCACCGATGAGATTCTTATTTCTTTCTTTTACAATCCTATTATTTAGCAATGCAAATTTTGCTCAGCAGTCCATTTCATGTCCAACTCAAAACATACATGCCACCTTGCTATCTGTCCAGGGCAATGAGGCCAAGGTAAAGGTAACAGTTCCCTACGGTGGTGCGGCCATCGGTATCACTGCTTTTCATACCCAAGATATCAATGTTGTCAGTGCCCCTACAGCTGGAGGTGCGGGTACTAGAGGTGTTATTAGCGAGAAGATATGGACCTTGAACATAACAGGGAATAGTCCTAGCATTAAGTTTAAAAACCATATTGCTTGTTCGGAAGAACCCCTGATGCTCAAGCCGATCAGTGTCTCTTGCGGAACGGGCAATAATAAAGTGACCCTCACTCTTTTATCAGTTCAAGGCACTGAAGCCAAAGTAAAAATATCAGCCTTTCTCGGTGGAGCCTACATGACCACCACTAATTTTAACATCCAAAACGCTACTGCTACCAATGCCCCTGGATTGGGCGGAGCAGGTGATGCCGGAGTGTCCACTGAAAAGACCTGGACATTGCAGAAAGCGGGTAGCAACAGCAGCTCTAGTATAAACTTAAATACTTGTCCAACGTCCGTTTTAAGTTTTTAAAGTAATTGAATTTAATCAGCACTGAATATGAGTCATCCCGAATTTTGGTCTACCCAAAATTTGGGATGAACCGTATTTGTACTGATCGCTCCCTTAGTCTAAAAACCTGGCGGTGGTAAAGCCTCGGTCCTCTTCCTCTATGCCGCAACCGCTTTTGAATAGAAATCTTTGTTTAGTCTTAGTTCCTGGGTGACTTAGCGCCTAGCGCAGCAGTAAAACATCCCCCGTCAACAACTGCTTTTCCACACAGAATTCCGTTCGAATATGAGCAAACCAAACATATACACCTACTTCCGCCAGTTGGCCCTTAAAGCTCCCATCCCAGCAAGCTAAAGGATCAGAGGTGGTAAAAACGGGAGACCCCCAGCGATTATAAATGGAGAGTTCATAGTCTACTAGTGTTTGATCCAGACCCAAAAGTGGCCTAAAACAATCATTAATACCATCTTGATTGGGACTAAACACATTAGGCGCAAAAGAAGAACTTTGCACACTAGTATCATTGACCTTAACAAAAACCAAAGAGTCGCAGCCAGCTGCAGCCGTATAACTAAACAATGAGGTTTGCCCGGCAGGAATCAAAACTTCATCAAATACTACTCCTCTACCGGAACAGTCTTCTACAACAAGGGTGTCCCTACTAACAGGCAGCTGCTCTACTATTACACGGATCAAAGAATCACAGCCATTACTAGCTTCATACAAAAAAGTCCGGCTATCACCTGCTTCTAGGGATACATTATCAAAAACGATCTGTTCCCCTGCACAAATACTATAGAAGACCTCAGTGGCGGAACTACTAGTAACATTAATGGTATGGCTAATTTCATCACAAAAAGCATCGACTACAAGCGATAAGGATACCGCACCATTGCTAATATCTTCTGGGCCTAGCACATAGGTAGCGGTGGGAGAAGAACTGGAACTAAATTGACCATCTCCGGTGGTTTGCCAAAGCCAATCGGTGGCCGTTCCCGTTACTAGATTGGCAGTCACTTCCACCACATTGTTGCCGCAATCTACGGCTTGGGATAAGACGATTTCAGGGTTGGCTATGATGGAAGTAGAAAGGGAATGGGCGGAGAGTGAAGTTTGTCCCGAATTATCCAGATCGGGGAGATCGCTGATCATCGCCACATTAGTAAGGGTGCCAGTATTTGGCCAATCGCCGGGGTTGACATTGATTGAAAAGCTAGCGACGGTATTTGCAGCTATTTCATTGATAATAAAAGTCGCAGTAGTAGCAGATAAACCGCTTACTTCAATAGTTAATCCCTCCTGATT
>JAHQWA010000131.1 GCA_019634045.1 Saprospiraceae bacterium | reverse complement strand
CAGCGTGGTGGGCACGACCCAATAGCTTCATCTTTTCAATTTGAGCTTCCTTAATACTTAATGTTGAGGTAGCATAAATCAGGGCTGGCTGCCCTACTTTACCCGGACCACTATAAACGGGGTCTTCTGGGAAGGCTTCAGGGTGATAAAAGCTATTCCAATCATAAGATTGATTAATTTCCATAAATACACGAATACTGTCAATAGAGGGATCAATCTGGGATTGTAGAACCCAGCTAGTTGTCGGCGTAGCGCCAGTCATGCCGTCTGCTATGGGACTTTCGTGATCGGGGACAAACAGGCCATCCGCGGCTTTTACCGCTCTTCGATGGGACCAGACGGGTAGTGCCTCGGGGCGCCTTTTATGTTCGAAATTGATAAATTCTTCCTTGGCTAGTTTTTGACTTACATATAAGTCTTGCAAGTAATTACCTTGGCCATCTTCAACCCAAATGGCTAGGGTAGGGGTATGGCTGGGTTTTCCCATGAGGACTTCCACACCTAAGACCTGGCCTTGGATTTGGGTATTGGTTTGAATGATCTTGTAGTAGACTTCCGAATTACCTTGTAAGGTTTCTCCTAAGGCATATAGTTGTTTCAGGGGCGGCAGATCAAATTTGCTGATACCTACTAAGAGCAATAGACCAATTGTCATGCTGATGAGGGCGGGATTGAGGTAGGTTTTTCTTTTTCTGGAACCTTTCATATAGCTGAACAGGGCTCTGATGTTATTAACCAAGTGGAATCCAATGCCGATCACAAATAGAAAACCAGTAGTGATGTGCAGAACAGTAGTGGCTTTACTAAAGGGATTTACATACATCAATACCCCGGTGATACTTAAAACAAGAAATAGGACGGCTATGAGCTGGCTTACGAATGAACGCTTCATTTGATTGAGTTTAGATTCAAAGCCTAATTGCAAGCTTTCAGGTAAAGCTGCGCCTTATGCGGGGAGATGAGTCTTATAAAATAAGCGCAGCGGGCTCATTTTGCCAGATGAGTCTTCTGGAACTGGGAAGGCGTCATGCCAGTATGCGCCTTGAAAATGCGATTGAGGGAAGCTTTGGAGTTGAACCCCACGTCTAATGCCAAGGCTAAGATCGTGAGGTGCTGATAATCGGGGTGAACCAGTTTGGTTTTCAGCGCTTCTACTCGATAGTGGGATACGTACTCATAAAATGGGCGACCAAATTCGGTGTTAATGACCTGAGAAAGATGATGATTACTGGTCCCTAATCTTTTAGCCACCTGAGCCAGTTTAAGTTGAGGCTCCGTAAATAGCTGTTCAGTATTGAATAAGGTCTCAAGCTGGCCATAAATTTCTGCAATATCTTTTGCTGACAGCGTGGAGGATTCATATTTGGATTTAGGTGGAGAAGGGGCTGGGGAAGGCGTGGTGTGGGCATTATAGCTGCCGATAAATTGTGCCAAATTATACTCCCTAATACCGTGGAAACTGAGGTAAAATACGGCTAAGACCGTAAGCGTATTCACGCCTAAGTAGACGGAGTTAATATCCTGTATAAAGCCAAAATTGTAGAGAAGAAATGCGACCAACGAAAAACCATAAAGCCCCATGAGCACCATCGTATAATTTCGTAACCAATGCATTCTTAGGTCTTCAATATTGGAAAACTGAAGCTTTAGTTTTGACTCAAAAGTCCAAAGTCGGCGCAGTAGCCAGAATCCTGCACCGATGACGAATAGCATATGCGACTTGAAGAATAGATGGTAGATGATACTAGGCCTGCTGTAGCGTTCAGTTAGCTCTATGGGATTGGGCTGAAGCATGAGTACGTCCCAAGCGGTATACAAGGCGAAGGGGCCGGAAAGAATAAAAACCCACCATATGGGGGTATGCGTTTTAAGTCGTCGATCAATTAAGTTCAGTGCATAAAGGAGATACAAAGAGAAGAGCCAAAATGAAATATTTGCATGTAGGAAGTAGTTCAAGGGGGTGATTTGCTCTCTAATCCAATATTCCGTAAACAACATCAAGCCCAAAAAGACATTGATCAACACCAAGTAGTAGTCACTCCGCTGTTTCTCTTTCTTGTTGATAATGAAGATGAGAAAAACGGCAATAATGCTTATTCCAATGGTGATGATAGTATTCAAACGGCGGAGCGTTTACCTGTAACGAGAAGAAATTTATGGAGCCCTATTCTTCGACGATCATTTGTTCCAATTGATTTCGGAAGGCATCATCCAGTACCACGGCTTTCCTCGTCACCTGATCGAAGACCACCCACTTCGCCAGTGCGGTGGAAAGGAGTTTGCCGGTAGACGAGTGTTTCATATGATGCTCAATGCTAACCACTTTACTGGATACACCACGTACGATGGTTTCGATATGAATCGGATCATCTTCCATCACCTCTTTAATATATCGGATTGTCATTTCAACATAGGCAAACCCCAGTTTTTGGCGTTTCCGTTCTTGGAAATCAATGCCTAAGCTCGCCATAAACTGGCCGGAGGCCATGTCGTATTTAGTGGTGTAAAATTGTACATTCATGTGCCCATTGGAATCAACTTCCTGGGCCATGACCAATCCTCTATAGGTCTCCATTGGCGATCAATTTTGCAGCTCCTTCCCTGAAATTTTCAAATGATAATTCCAGAATATGAGGCATATAGAATTCTGCTAAACGATGACTCATCTTCGGGATGATCTCTACTTTCGCATTAGGGATCATCGGGCCGTACTTTTGAGAATGTTCTACAGGCACTAAAGGATCCCCATCTCCATGGATAACCAAAGTTGGGCGATCAATCGTTTTTAAGCCTTCGTAGCGCGACCCCCCACCTTCGACCGCAGCGGTGTGTTGTTGACTTACCTTTACGTTATATCCGCCATGTTTTCGCCACAGAAACTGATTGGAGATCAAAGAAAATTCAATATTTGGTTCGGCAGGATCATCACCTTTCAGTAATAGAGTGGCGCTGGCTGCGTAGCGTAAAAAGTTTTCCTCATTGGGTTTCAGTCGGTAGCGAATGCCAAGCTTAATGGCAGAGCGGAAAGTCTTTTTAGGTACGAAGGGCAGCTCAGGATCTTTCATCCACCCGGAAGACATGATACTAGTCAGAGATAAGACGCGCTCTGCTTGATCAATCGTCACTTGCTGTGCAATCATTCCGCCCATTGATACACCAAACAGGTGGGCCTGAGGCACGCCTACAGCATCTAAAACGGCAAGGGCATCACCTGCCATATCCTGAATTGTATAAGCGTTACGTCTACTCCAGTTTTTCATCCAATCTGATCGGCCTACCCCTCTGTTGTCATAACGGATTACGCGATAGCCAGCATCGATCATCGGTTGATATAGGTACTGGGGCCATCGAATGCCGGAAGTGGAGTGCCCCATAACAAGTAAGATGACCTCTTTATTTTCAGTACCAGGGTTTAGAATCTCATACCAGAGTTTTACGCCATTGTTTTCTGTGAAATCCGTTTCTCCAATAATGAGTTCTGGCGGGTCCTGCTTTAGCCGCTCCTTAATTTTGGCCTCTATCTCTTTGGAGAGCTTTGGCTCGCCATTTAGCCAAAATATAAAACCAACCAAGAGGAGCATTGCCGCTACTAAGATCATATTCAAAACCATAGCCCTAATTTAAATAAACTATCCTAACAACCTAAGCTGAATGAAAAAGGTTGTAAATCCCCCTTATGGTTTGGGTATAGCTGTCGTCAAGATCGCCAAACAAGTCTTGACACCGGTTCTTAAGTTGCCGAGCCTGAGGTTCTCATTTGGACTATGTTGGTTATTATCCATATTTACCATCGGCACAATCACCGCCGGCACACCCAATGCTTCGATTAAGGGCGTGACCGGGACGGTTCCGCCCATGATACGGATATTGACGGGGGGACTATTGAAGGTGCCTTCCAGGGCTTTGGTCAACCATTGGCCAGTAGGAGAATCGATCTCGGTCCGAAAGGCGTTTACCCACTTATTGCCAATAAAAGTAGCGATCTTCTCATGCTCCAATCGCTCTTCTTCGGTAGGTTCGCGATCAATCAGGTAATAGCCTTGGTCTTTAATGTGCTGTCGAAGTAAGTCCAGCAGGTGATCCCCATCTGTCTCTGGAACTAATCTCACTCCGATCTGTGCGACGGCTTTACCCGGAACGATGGTCCGTGTTTGCTTTCCGATCCAAGCAGAAACCAAACCCCGAATGTTTAAAGACGGATATTGAAGGGATTCCTGATAATTCTGTCCCACACTTTCCGGTTTGGCAATACCTAGTCGATTGTTGATCATACTGGCATCATCTGGGACGGCCGCCAGCATGGTACGTGTCCCTTTATCTAATTTTACATCATCATAAAAGCCCTTGATTAATACTTTTCCGTCCTCACTTTTCATGCTGGCTAGAAGATGCGACATACGGAAGACAGGGTTGGGGGCGTAGTTGCCAAAATGGCCGCTGTGTTGCGGAACTTTGGGGCCATAGACCGTCAGCGTACCGCTAGCAATCCCTCGGCAGCCGAAAGTGATGGTGGGGCGATTGCTGGGATGCGCAGGCCCATCCATGATGATAAGCTGATCCGCGGCATACTTGTTCTTATATGATTCCAAGGTATTAAGGAGTCCATCTGAGCCCTTTTCTTCTTCCCCGTCAAAGAGGATTTTGACGTTAAAGGCGAGTGGTAGCTGTTGTGCATTGATGAAATCAAAAGCGGTTAACATCATACTGATTGGGCCCTTGTCATCTGCGGCTGCCCGTCCAAAGATGCGCCAATCGGGATCGAAATTATCCTTCAGTTTTGCCCAGTCCATTTCTTCCCATTCATTATCGACATTTTTCATTTTTAGGACAGGAGTGAACGGATGTTCCTGGTCCCATTTGGAAGGGTCTACGGGTTGGCCATCATAATGAAAATAGAACAATACGGTGGGAAGGCCGGCGTCTACTTGCTTTTCGGCAAGTACGAGTGGAACGGGCCCCGCTTCCAATATATCCACCTTGAATCCCCGCTTTTCAAATGCCTCTTTGAGCCATTCCGCATTTTTGACCATATCCGCTGGATAGTGGGCATCATTGGGTAAACTGACAAATGCCCTGTGTCTATCGACTACTTTGGGCATTTCCTGATCAAGCCAATTGTCTAGGCCCTTAATCTGGCTATGGATGGAAAAGGGGAGGAGATTGGCTAGCAATAACAATACCATTATGCTAGAAGAGAACTTGATATCACGCTGCATACTTTTTCTTTGATTAGGTTAAGTTCATGCTGGGGATGGAGAAGGCGCTGAGGGGATACCATCGGGGGATGTAGGGAGGAATTGTCTTTTGTTTCCTTTACAGTGCCTTCTCCACAAATGTAACAAGAAGCTAATTAATCAACAGCAGCAAAATGATATTTCAGCTATAGACTCAGTAAGAGTTATACGTTTAAGTGAACCCCCAGGCCTATTTTTTCAGAACTTTACCTTCTGCTTCGGTATTTGTATGGACGAATCGGGGTTCTCCAATGTAATAAAGATACCGAGGCCCATGTACGGTCGCCCAGAGTGAATCTAGTACATGAATACGTGCAACACCTGGGCTTTGCGGTCCGGTATTGAGGTCGACGCTTGCCTTATTAGCCTTAAAATTATAGGCCATCATATCCCCGCGATGGTCAATATGACAGCGAAACTCGTTAACTGCGCCAGCTAGTTGCACATTCGCATTATCATGCATATGCAATTCTAATTCTTGTCCTTGAATCTGTAATCGGACCTCTGCGGCAGTGCTGGCCCGCAGGAGAAAAGAACCCAGTGGAAGTACGCCTCTACTTGTCAAGGTGCCGACGCCGGCAGCATGCAGTGAATCCAACTGCACATAGGTAACAAAGGCATCTTTCATCCGCTCTCCTCGGATTACTCCTTCGGTATAGATTTTTAAGACACCATCTTCCACAACCGTCTTGATCTGGGGTAAGATATGATCATCCGCCTTCAGGCTAAGTTGTTCAACTTCCCCCTGTTGGAGATAGACATTCATTAGTCCATCAATATGGATGGCGTGAAAAGGGCCTACTTCTCGCACTTCTTCTGATACCTTGTAGTTGTGGTAGGCATATACCAGGCTCATGATCATTAGCGCTAAAAAGCTGACGCGGAAGAGTGGATGTATTCTATTGATTAAATTCTCCATCTTACTTGTCTTTAGGTAGCGTGAAAATGGGCATCGGAATTTCGATAGTCTGAGCCATCACTGATTTTTCTCCAAAGAAATCAACTAGCAGACTTTTGACCTTTGGTGTGCTCAAGAACAGATCATGTCCTGCTCCATCGATAACTACATGTATCCCGTTTTCGAAGCCTTTAATCAACTCTTTGGCACTAGGAAGATAGGTGCGTCCATCCAAGGTGCCACTAAAGAATAGGCTGGGGATGCTTGATGTCGGATTTTTTCGGAATTCATCGCCTAGGTCCGGTAAGCCCATGCCGTCAGTCACATCAGGAAAGGGGAAGTTAGTGGTGCGGCCGAGGAGCGCCGTTTTAGCTTCTTCTTGAATCAAATCCCATCTCTCTGGAGAAATCCCGGACATGGCATCCATGGCAAAAGACATGGGAGATACCCGACCGGAATACATTTTCAAACCACCCACCCATGGGGTAACGGTACTAAAATCTCCGTTTTCCAACTGATGATAGATAAACGGAAGGTCCTTGGAATTACTAGGATTCTTTAGCATAAAAAAGGAAGTAACCAATTGTAGGTCTAGCTTGCTGATGCCCACCTCAAACTCCATTCCGGTTTGCGGGTGCTTCGCCTTCGTGACCACTGGTTCAGTTTCTAATTTGGTAAGCACTTTTTTCATGCTGCCCAATACATCGGGATACACTTTACCCGCTTTAGGGTCGGCTTTTACCTTGCTGGCTAGGTATTCAAGAAAGGCTTGGTTGTAGGCTGGGCGTTTGATGGTGTGATCAGGGCCTTCTAGTCCGGCTAGTGCGATGCGATTCCAGCTATCCGGATGTCGCTTCACTGCGGCAAAAGCCAAGTGCGAGCCATAGCTAATCCCCCAAAGGTTTAGTTTGTCCACCCCTAAGGTCTTGCGTAAGTCCTCCAGGTCATCGGCACTTTCTTTCGTATTGTATCCACTTAGATCAAAACCCTCTTCCCTCCAAAAATCCAAGCACTTTTTGGTGTTGGCCTTGATATGTTCCACATAAGCCTCGGTGGTTCCGGGTTCGTTGAGCGGAAATGGGGTAGTAGTAGAACAGGGAGGCATGGTCTTGGATAGCCCTGTCCCTCTTTGATCAAAGGCTATCACATCAGCTACCTCCCGCAAGGCCATGAATAGTTCAAAGCGAGGCCCTTTGGCGGTATTGATTCCGGATCCCCCGGGGCCACCAGCCAAATAGACGATGGGGAAGGACGGATTGGGATTGGTACTCTTGAAACGGACGAAATGGAGTTCGATCGTATTACCGTTGGGCTTTTGCCTATTCTCCGGCACCGTAAACTTGCCCAATTCGGCAGCTACTTCATCGCCCTCCAGATTGGTAAAGGTGTAGGGTTCTACCATCAATTTGTGTGATTGTCCATTAACGAAGGTAAGGGCTGATAATAGGATGCCCGCTAAAAGAGGAATTAATTTTTGCATTCGAGTGAAATTTAGAAATGAACGGAAGCTGTTGCTGAGGAACTGTCAACAGCGTACTTGTTAATAATTCAGTTGACCTTCCAAAAATGGGTAGAAGAGGGGTGCGATTCGACCGTTTCGGCCGAAATGGACCTATTTGCCGGGAAGTAGAGAGAAAAACTCAGGGATGTAAGCCTAAAGCACCTAACCTTTAAACCCTAAACCCCCATCACTTTTCCGCCAGCCCTTTCTTATACTGGCTAGGCGTCATCCCGGTCACCTTTTTGAAGATGGCATTAAAGGAAGATTTGGATTTGAAACCAGCCTCCAGGGCAATTCCCAGGATATTGTAATTGGCAAATGCGGGATCCTGTAGGTTTGCTTTGAAGGCTTCGACTCGGTAGCTATTAATGAAATCGTAGAAGTTTTTGCCGAGTTGCTCATTTAGAATTTGAGAAAGCTGGTGGCGGGTAAGATTGAGTGTCTTGGCTAAGTCCACTGCCGTTAGTTCACTATTGAGGTAGGGCTTTTCAGTACGCATGTATTCTAAGAGTTGAGAAGCCTGTTTGTGGTCGACTACTTCCGGCTTAACCTTACCGGTTGATTCAGTAGTGAGAAGCTGGGGAGAAACAGCCTCTTCTTCTAACTTTAAAGATTTGAAGGTCATCCAATACACCAGGCCGAAGCTGCCCAAATAGAAGTATTGCTCGTAGTCAAAATCAGGATAAGTAGTTCTAATATTTAGGGCTAGGCTCAGGACGAAGAGCACAAAGAGCCCCATGAAGCCATATACGATGCTCCGCATCCAATCGAGTTGACGTTTTTCGATGTCGCTATAATTGGATAGTAAACGGTCGCGATAGTCTTTAAGTAATGGAAGGCATTTCAAGGTATAGTACCAACCCCAATAGGCGATACCGATTTGTAGTATGTAGTAGTAGATTCGATAGATATCAGTTCCTCGGGAGATGATGGCCGTGAAGTAATCCAGGATTTGAATCTTACTTTCCCCATTTTGGAAGAAAAAAGGTAAGAGTAAAAGAAGGTTGAGGAGATAAGGAGAAAAGTGTTGTAGGTCTTTCTGACTAAGTTTTGCTTCAGCTACGGTCAATTGACGAACGTAGAGGTACAGTAAGGGGCCAAAGATCAGTGGTAGCCCCCAGTTTAATCGGATCAAATGCGGGAATTCCAAATAGAAGGATAATGCATTTAGGGCATGGAAGCCGCTCGCAATGCCAAGAGCTAGTAAGAGCCATGCAAGCAGCCTTCTCCCGGTCTTAGTTGCCGGCCTACGAAAGAAGAGCATTAGTGAAAGCAGGATGGCCTGCAATCCGCCTAATTTGAGAAGGAGTTCCAATTTTTGTTTACAAAGTAAAGACAAAAAATGGAATCTATCGGGTTCGACCCGCCGTTCGGTTGACTTTTTCAATCCACTCCAGATCACTTTCCCAGGAGCAATTAACACAGAGGTTGTTGATCTCATGGCCGCTCCAGGTGGCCAAAGTTTCTTCTATGGAATACTGCCTAGAACCTAGTTCTTGCGGAAAGGTAAAGCCTCTGTCAAACCCTTCCCAATAATGAAAGCCGAATCGGCGCTCAAATTCTATTGCACCAACCACTCGACTACCTAAATCTGGGAGTCGGTCCAGGTAATGGCGGCTATAAATGGTATGGATAAACATCCACAAGGAAGACTCAAAACTGGAGAAAATGGCGAAAGCAGCCAGATCGGGATCATTTTTCTCTATGGTCTCACAGAACCCAAAAGAATCGCAAATCCAAGGCTTGGCTTTAGCCCGTATACCAAAGTAATTGTAGGTGCGATTGCATAGGAAGGAGGTGCCCCAAAAGGTTTCTCGGGCAGCTTTGGCGAGCAAAGCTCGCCAGTTGACTAGATAACGCCAGCCATAGAACCTGCAATAGACTTTCACATCTGCATAAAAGGCATCCTGTAGCTTCACCATCCAGTCTTCTTCAATGGCTTCAGCTCGAGCCTCTTTCAGGCACCATCGCTGGGTTTCCTCCAGGAAAAGTACCTTCTCTGGCGCTTCTTGGGCAAACTGTTCCAGAATAACCTGCACGCTGTCTCGAAATACTTCGGACTGTTCACTGACTTGTCCGTGGACTTGCCAGGGCAGGAAAAATAAGGTCAAGCAACAGGAAAAAGCGAATATTCTCAAGTCCATACGGCAGTGATTACAGTTACCACAAGGGTAAGCGTTCAGGGGTTAACGAGATAGAGATAAGGTTAGAAGCTGCGCGAGGGCGGTGTGTGTTAAGCTCTTGTGCAAGATAAGGAAGGACCTTAAACTATACTAATTGTCTGTACATGCATCTTTTGCTAGATGACGGATAACTTCAATTTACGCTACTCCATCACAAGCATTGAATGCAGCAAATTTGGCTAGACTTTTTTCCAACAAGCTTTCCATTTTCTCTTGTTGCTTGAGATTCGGTTCCCAAACGAGGTTTTGAATCATCAGTACCTTTCTTTTTCGATCAGCCTTGAGATCGATCTTGCCCACAAATTGATCGCCGTACAACAATGGCAGTGCAAAATAGCCGACTTGTCGCTTGGGGCCAGGTACATAGCATTCCAAGGTATAGCTGAAGTCGAATAGCTCCTCCATCCGCTTGCGCTGAATAAGGAGGTTGTCGAAGGGAGAGAGGATATGGAGACGCTTTCGGATTTTGAGTTCTCCGAGCGTGTCTAGCAATTCAGGCGTGGTATAGTATTGCGTTTGCGCTTGCTTTTCGATGAATATCGGAGTGAGTGTGCCGGCTTCCACCATTTTGGCCAGTTCCTGCTGGATGGGTTTAGAAGTACCTTTGAGTAGATACCCCATTTCTCGTTGCTTTAACACGCCATGTGCCTGAATATCTCGCAGAATTAGATGTTGGAGGTACTCTTCCTGGGAGGGATGGCTCTGATCAATATGTATGGGGACTACCCTTTCCGTTAAGTCATATACCTTTTGAAAGCCCTTCCTTGCGGTGATCATGATATGGCCCTGCATGAATAGCTGCCGCAGGGCTTGGTTCATGGGATTGCGGGACCAATCCATGCCATTAGAATTCTTTTTTACGGTAGCTGGTTTGAAGTCCTTTGATTGCAGTGGACCTTCCGCTTTAAGTCGATCCAGTATATAGTTCAAGGTTTTTGGGTCTCTTTTGAACCATTTTTCTTTCCCAGTTTGGAAATCTATTTTTCTGGGTAAGCTATAGCGGTAATTTTCAATGGGTAAGTAAGAAGCCGCATGCGCCCAGTATTCAAATACAGATCGATCCTCTTCCAATTGTTGCAGGAACCCCGCGTGGTAATCGTGAATTCTACTCTTTAAAATATGATGATGCGCTCGTTCGATCACTGAAATGGTATCAATCTGCACATAGCCAATTTGCTGGATTTGTTGGCGAGTTTGATCCACCCCTTTAGGCTGGGCTTGACCTGATAAGCCTTGCTGTTGCAAAATAAGCTTCCGTACTTCTTTGAGCGATAGGGTATCCAAAGCGTATGTTTAATTTTTTTGCAAAGTGGCCTAAAAGTTAAAGAAAAGCAAATCAAAATGATGCTTAGTACCGTGGAACAAAAGTGCTTTGGAATTTTGAGCATTGGATTTTGTTGAAGGGCAAGGCCCGAAGAGGGAAGATAGCCATAGCTACCTGACCGATGAGAAACGAAGTCCTTTGCCAAAAGACACGCTCAAGAGGCAAAGTTATTTTTGTTACACGGTACTTATTACCGTGGAACAAGAGTTCTTTGGAATTTTG
>JAHQWA010000130.1 GCA_019634045.1 Saprospiraceae bacterium | reverse complement strand
TGGGGATAAAATGTTTTGCGATTTCGGGATGTAAGTAATGCTTGAATTGGTCTATCCTTTGCCGGAGTAGTGTGATTTGATCACCTGTAGCCATTTTATGATAGGCCCAGTGAATTCGCTCCAGTAGGGAATCAGGTAGAGCTGTGGTATAAATGAAGGACCTGGAGAAGTTGATCAAATATTCCCGCAGTACTGCCGACCCGACTACAACGGCTCCATGTGCTCCAACAGCCTTGCCGAAGGTATGTACCCTGGCCCAAACTTGATCTTGCAGTCCCAATGCTTGCACCAGTCCTTGCCCCGTACTGCCAAAAACGCCTGTTGCGTGTGCTTCATCCACCAATACTTCCGCTCCCATAGCTTGGCAAATTGCAAGCATTTTAGGTAGAGGAGCGGCATCGCCATCCATCGAATAAATGCTTTCAACGACTACCAATTTTCGTCCGCTGGCTCGCTGAAGTTTTACTTGCAAATCTTCCAGGTCATTATGCCGGAAATTATAGGATTTAGCCGAGGCTAGCTGAATACCCTCGCGCAGAGAGGCGTGAATCAACTGATCATAAATGATGGTATCGTGGCGAGTAGTCAGGCAAGACAATAAACCGAGATTGGCCTGATAACCAGAGGTGTAAATCAGGGCAGCTTCCGTCTCATGAAAAGCGGCGAGGTATTCCTCTAAGGTGGCTGCTACTGGGGTATGGCCAGAGATCAGCCTAGAGCCTGTAGCTCCCCAGGCGGTCGATTTTGGCAGGGAAGCCAGCTCCTGGCTAGGCAATTTAGCAAGCCCTAGATAATCATTCGAACAAAAGTCTATTAGGTGATTATTCACCTGCAAGCTTCGAAAGGCATTTTCTTCTTTTCGAGCCGCTAATCTTTGTCTCAAATATTCCTCAAATGGCTCCATGGCGCAAAGGTAGATATTTTTATTTCAAGACCAATTCTTGCCAAGCTCATTGCTTATTTGTTCCTTTTTTGGAACTTACTTCTCTATTTTTAGCCATAACATTTATTGAGGTTATGAAGTTTGGAAAATTGCCTGATATTTCTGACGTTGATTTCTCGCTGCCCACTGATCCAGCCGAGAATGCTTCTGCCCTTGCCCATGGGAAGGAGTCAGATGAAGCCTTGGCCGTTTACGTTGGGTGTACGGGCTGGAGTATGCCGGAGTGGGTCGGAAAAGTATATCCACCAGGAACGCGATCTAAGGACTTCCTGGAGGCCTATGGCAAACAGTTTAATACCATAGAACTCAACACCACCCATTATCGCATCCCTACCTTGGAGCTTATCCAGCGTTGGTACGCCTCGACGCCAGCTGACTTTAAGTTTTGTCCGAAAATTCCTCAAAGCATCAGCCATAGCCGGAATTTGGGGCTAGGAGGGGAGCAAATTCCCATGTTTTGCGAAGGGGTACAAGCACTAGAAGAAAAGCTAGGATGTTGCTTTATGCAATTGCCGCCCTATTTCGGGCTCGATCGCTTAGGCACATTGGAGACTTTCCTTACAGCTTTTCCATCACATATCCCATTAGCTATTGAGCTGCGGCATGAATCCTGGTTTAAAGACCAGGAAAGTAGTCGTGGATTATTTGAATTGCTAGCGAAGACGAATACGTCGACCGTTTTAACCGATGTGGCGGGCCGTAGGGATGTACTACACATGCGATTGACCAATGGTATTGGGATGACGCGGTTTGTTGGGAATGATTTACATCCAACAGATTATGAACGGATAGATGAATGGGTAGCGCGCCTGCGACTTTGGCGGGATCAAGGCCTAAAAGAGATGTACTTCTTTACCCATGAGCCTGACAATCTGAAAGCTCCGGAATTAGCAGATTATTTAGTGCGGTTACTGAAAAAAGAGGCGGGAATACGGACCAGAGGCCCTGAATTCTATGCGTCAGATCAAGGGGAGCAAATGAGCCTCTTTTGATTGACCTATTTTTTTACTACATTTGACGCACTGCATATATTTGCCCTATCTTCTAAAGAAGTAGCTCACAAACTCGCTCAATATGGCAGAGAATTCTTTTCCTCTAATCACTAGAGATCTCAGCTGGTTGTCCTTTAACTATCGGGTCTTGCAAGAAGCAAAGGATCCTACGGTGCCCTTGTTTGAGCGGATTAAGTTTTTGGCCATCTATTCCTCCAACCTGGATGAGTTCTTTCGGGTTAGAATGGCCAACCATCGGAATCTGTTGCGAGTCGGTAAAAAGACGAAGAAAGAGCTGGAGTTTTCACCCAAACAAATTGTCAGAAATATTCAGGAGGTAGTCACTAAGCAGCAGGAGGAGGTAAGTTCAATATTTGAAAATGAAATTATCCCCGAGTTAAAGAAGCACAACATTTATCTCAAACGTCGTTTGGACCTGAATGAAGAGCAACGTGAGTTTGTGGAAGATTACTTTAAAGATCACATGTTGCCTTTTGTGCAACCCGTGCTCCTGGTAAAAGATAAGATTAGGCCTTTCCTTAACAATGCGGCACTTTACTTGACGGTCTTACTGCTAGCTAAAGACAATCCAGAAGCGCCACATGAATATGCGATCGTAAAGATACCTTCGGATCACCTGCCGCGTTTCATCAAGTTACCTTCGCCAGAGAATCGACATGACCTGATTATCTTAGATGATATCGTTCGGCATAGTGTATCCTGGATGTTTCCAGGCTATGATATAGAGGATACTTATTCTATTAAGCTAACACGGGATGCTGAACTCTACATTGATGACGAATTTGCTGGGGATTTAATCCAGAAGATTCGGGATAGCTTGGCTAAACGTCATGTTGGTCCCGCCTCTCGATTCGTCTATGACCGAGAAATGCCGGAAGAACTTCTCGAGTCACTGAAAGATGTATTTGATTTGGAGAAGTATGACACCTTAGAGGAAGGCCGCTATCACAATAACTTCGACTTCTTTAAATTTCCAGACTTTGGCCTGACGCAACTGAAAGATCCACCCATGTCTCCGCTGCCTTACCGAGATCTGGAAGGGGCCAAAGATTTCTACAAAGCGATCAAGGAAAGAGATCATTTACTACATTATCCTTATCACGCTTACGAATCAGTGGTGCGTTTCTTTGAAGAAGCAGCTGTTGATCCGAATGTGACACATATTAAGATTATCCAATATCGCGTGGCTAAGCGATCCAGGATCATGCAGGCCCTGATGAACGCGGTCCGTTCGGGAAAACAGGTGTCCGTATTTATTGAAGTGAAGGCACGATTTGATGAAGAGGCGAACCTGGTCTGGGGGGAGCGACTTGAGAAGGCTGGCGTGAAGGTGCATTATAGTTTTCCAGGCGTGAAGGTGCATTCCAAATTAGCCTTGGTGCGCCGATTGGAATCTAATCACGAACGAATGTATGCCTATCTTTCCACGGGTAATTTCCACGAAGATACGGCCAAGCTATATACTGACATGGGGCTGTTTACGGCGGATAAGCGCATAGTAAGCGAAGTAGCCCGCGTGTTTTCCTACCTTGAAACCGTCAAGCAACCCCCACAGCCTTTCAAGCACTTATTGGTCGGCCAATTTAATTTACGGGAGGGGTTGGAAGCTTTGATCGATTTTGAGATCCGTAAAGCCAAAGCCGGAAAAACGGCCAAGATCATTTTAAAGATGAATAGCTTGCAGGATCCCACCATGATCAAAAAACTATACGAAGCCAGCCAGGCAGGGGTAAACATCAAATTGATCGTACGTGGAATTTGCTGTCTAGTACCTGGAGTAAAAGGACTAAGCGAAAAAATCCAGGCGATTAGTATTGTCGACCGGTTTTTGGAACATAGTCGGATCTTTATCTTCTACCATGGTGGTCGAGAAAGGATTTATCTGTCCTCGGCGGATTGGATGGTACGAAATCTTTCCTATCGCATAGAAACCTGTTTTCCGATCCTAGATGCCAAACTTCGCCGGGAGATCAAAGACTACATTAATATCCAGTTGCGGGATAATGTCAAGTCGCGATTGTTGGACGAAGAATCGACTAATGATTACTATAAAAATGGCAGCGATATGGCCATCCGGTCACAAGTAGAGACTTACTACTATGTGAAGCGGAAGTTGGATAACGGCGCGAAACAAGGCGGGAATTCTAAGTAATTGTAATTCCATCACCACCTATCGAGTAGGGACACAAAATCGGTATTCTGTCGATATTTGCCCTTCCTTTATCCAAGAAGATGCAATGCTCGAGTCTTAGGGCTTACTTTTGTAAGCAGTAAATTCAATTTAACTAAGTTGGGATCATGGGAGTGGAAGATGCTACAGTAGCATCTTGTATAGGCCCGACTTTGTCCACAAGCAAAAATTATCATTATGATGCGTTTCCGATTGAATTGGTTTCCACTTCTTGCCCTGCTTGTTTTTGCAGCTTCCTGCCAAAGTGAGCATGAGGATAAAACTGATGCACTCAAGTATATTCCAGATGAGATTAACAGCCTAATGATCATAGATGTGCCTGACCTGATGGCGAAGGCTGATTACGATGCTTTAATTGAACTGCCTGCCTATAAGCAATTTATCTTACAGGCGGCCCATGAAAATCCGACGATCGCAGCTATCTTAGAAGATCCCCGCCATTCTGGCCTGGATGTTGATCAACACTTCTATTTTGCGATGGAGCAGGATTTCTTTAGCCAGCGAGCCAAGGGGCAGAAAGGATATCTGGCATTCGTTGCCACGGTGGCGGATAAACAGGCCTTGGAACAAAATATTGGGGCCTTAGATATTCAGTTTGTTCCCGCTTCCCAAAACTTTGGCTATTCCAAATCTGAGGACATCCACATCGTGTGGAATGATGAGGTATTGATCATGGGAATTGGCCCACGTGAATCAGCCTGGAAGAGGGACATTGAAGCTTTTCTAAATACCACACCGAAAAATAGTATTACCAGGAATCGGAATCTTCAGAAAAGCCTAGAAAAGGACTTTGATATCGCCAATTGGAGTCGGATAGACGCCCTCCTGAAAGTCAATGATAACGATCTATTTAGTACGCTTTTAGGAATCGACGATGATGATCTGACCGATAATTATGTGAATTCCTATGTGCATTTCAGAAAGGGTGAGATTGAAGGAGAAAGCTATTTTGACTTAAAACGCGGACTCACCAATGATTTGCAGTTGCTATTCAAGGATGAGGTGAAAACGAAATTTGGGAAATATCTACCGGGAGAAAATCTGATGGGAATGATGGCCGCTGCCATTGATTTGAAAGGAATCAATCAGCTACTGATCGAAAAGCACGTCAAAGGAGCGGGGATGCAAAAACTGGAAGAGTTCGGTTTGTCTTTTGAAGACTTTGTGCGGGCCTTTTCCGGGGAAGTAGCCGTAGGACTCTACGTTACGCCAGATGATGAAGGTGCACCTTTGGTAGTTCTACCGATTGAAAAGAAAAAGCGATTTGAGACCCTACTCAATTTCGCCTTGGATAAGGGGATTTTGGTAGATTTAGGCAATAGCCGGTATGCCTTAGAGGCCCGTTCGTATGATGATGGAATGCTACAGCGAGTGGGCGATATGCTGTATGTAAGTAATAGTGAATATCTCTTGGATCAGGTGGCGGATGATAGATACGATCGAGGAGGACAAACCATTGAAAACATGGCTAACCTCATGCCAGGAAATATTTTCTCGGCTTATACTAGCAATAGAGGTATACAGTTAGCAGATCGCTCCGTAGCGGATGTGCCTTTTGAGGAATTTAAGATGATTGCCAATCGCAAAAAAATGGCCTTCATTATGAAGATGAAGGATGGAGATACCAATGCGCTCTGGCAGTTTTTCAAAGAAATGAATGCGTTTTATCTCCGTGAGGGAGGAGATAAAATCTAATAGAATACTCAATACTAATCTTATTTCCTCTAAAGCTAGTCCCTGAAGACCCCTTCATGGACTAGCTTTTTTCATTTCCTTTTTCGTCACAGATTCGTGATACAATTGTGAACCTTGGCCCTTAACTTTGAAGGTAAAAATGATCATGCTAAACTTTAAGTGGACCATACTGCTACTCATTATCAATAGTTTTTCTACTGGGGGAGAGCCGGAGGCTACCATAGTACCCATTGCTCCTGGGATAGGTAATCCCGTAGAATTAGGAAAGGTGAATTGGGAAAGGAAATTAGACAAAGGGATTAAGTTGGCCCAAGCAGATCAAAAGCCAATATTTTTGCTTTTTCAAGAAGTTCCTGGCTGTGCGACTTGCCGCTCCTATGGGCATAACGTACTATCTCACCCATTAATCGTAGAAGCCATCGAAGATCTGTTTACTCCGGTAGCAATCTATAATAATAAAGGAGGAGAGGATGCTAAGGTATTGGCCTATTTCAGGGAGCCATCTTGGAATAACCCAGTGGTGCGCATCATAGATACAGACAAAAAGGACATTGTGGACCGAATCAGTGGCAACTATACCCCCTTAGGAGTGGTACAGTCTATGATTATTGCCCTTAAGCGATTTGGAAAACCCGTTCCCACCTACCTCCAATTGTTGGAGCAAGAGCTGTTTGCCAAGCAACAAGGAACGGAAACGGCCACCTTGTCTATGTATTGCTTTTGGACAGGTGAGAAAAACCTAGGGGCGCTAGAAGGAGTAGTAGAAACACAGCCGGGCTTTATGAATGGCCGTGAAGTAGTTCAGGTCGCTTATGATCCCTCGTTGATTAGTTACGAGCATTTGGTTGGAGAAGCTCAAAAGGCGCAGTGTGCCAGCCAGGTCTATGTAGATGATAAAGAGGAGCAGGAGAAAGCCGTGGCCTTGCTTGGTAAGTCCAAGGTTCAATCCTTAGGCAGATTTCGCTTGGATAGCGAACCCAAGTACTATATGTCAAAGACACTCTACAAATACCTACCAATGTCCGCCATCCAAGCCACGAAAGCCAATAGCCTAATTGGACAAGGTAAGGCGCCGGATGAAGTGCTATCCCCTAGGCAAATCACGCTGATGAAATATATTCGCCAAAACCTACATCAAAAATGGCCCGAAGCGATTGGTCAAGACCTGCTAACCGCCTGGAATAAGGTGGATCAGATCAGATCTTAGCTTGTACAGCTATAATCGCCCAAGCATGCTGTAAGAGCATTTTTTCATAAAATGGAATAATCGCCCTGCTATTCTCAGAAAGAAATGGCAGGGCGATTTTGCTGAAAGGAGTACGGCAAATCTCAAAAGTTTTACTTTCTTTATAAATGAAGTTGTCTGGGACTTTGATACTGGGCTATAATGGACAGCAAAATGCTGTTTTCACCAGTAACAGAAAACCTTGGGCAACCTTCAATGCTAGGAGCATTCCCTCAAGGGGCCTGTCTCCGACCTTTAACAAAACGAACCAACTCGCATGAAAAGTAAACTCGTCTACTGGTCAATTACCGTTGCTATTGCCGGATTCTTATTTGGATTTGATACCGTCGTTATTTCTGGGGCCAATCAACCGATCAAAGCCCTGTGGAATACCACCCCCTTGTTCCATGGTTTTTTCATCATGTCGATGGCCTTATGGGGTACGGTGATCGGGGCTTTATTTGCTGGAATACCTAGCCAACGTTTAGGCCGGAAAAACACCCTGATTTGGATTGGTTTGTTGTTTTTTATCTCAGCAATTGGTTCCGCTATTGCCTGGGACCCCTATAGTTTCTCTGTCTTTCGCTTCATTGGTGGACTAGGAGTCGGAGCATCGTCGGTGGCAGCACCGGTCTATATTTCTGAGATCTCTACAGAAAAGAATCGTGGCCAACTAGTGGCTTTGTACCAGTTCAATATTGTACTAGGTATTTTTGTGGCGTTCTTTTCCAATTATTTACTCAAAGGTTTTGATGGTGGGAATGATTGGCGTTGGATGCTTGGGGTAGAAGCCATTCCTGCTTTGGTTTACACCTTGATGGTATTGGGCGTGCCGAAAAGCCCTCGCTGGCTATTGCTGACGAAGGGGGATGAAGCCGGTGCTAAGGACATCTTATCTAGGATTGGTATTGCTGATGTAGGGGCAGAGATTGCAGCCATCAAGAATTCAGTCAAGTCGACCGTTCGTGAGAATATCTTTGTTCGGAAGTATAGAACGCCCGTTGTTTTGGCCTTTTTATTGGCCTTCTTCAATCAACTCTCCGGGATCAACTTCGTCTTGTACTACGCGCCGGAAATTCTCGAGAAAGCAGGGCTGGCTGCAAAAGAGTCTTTACAAAACTCGATCGCCATTGGAGGGATTAATCTCGTCTTTACCTTGATCGGAATGTATTTGATTGATCGAATGGGCAGAAAGCAATTGATGATCATTGGATCACTGGGCTATATTATCAGCCTAGGCATGGTATCCTATGCCTACTACAGTGGAGCAAGCTCCACCTTCCTCATGACTTTTTTACTGGCCTTCATTGCTTCTCATGCTATTGGACAAGGAGCAGTCATCTGGGTGTTTATCTCCGAGATTTTTCCAACCAAGGTCAGGGCATTTGGACAGGCTTGGGGTTCAGGTATTCACTGGATCTTCGCAGCTTTGATTACTTTGCTAGGCCCGGTAGTAATTGATTTGTTCTCAGATAATCCCTGGCCTATTTTTGCCGTGTTTAGTGGGATGATGGTGCTACAGCTACTTTTCGTGTTGACAATGATGCCGGAAACGAAAGGAGTACCGCTGGAAGAGCTGGAAAGAAGACTTATCAAAGAATAAGCATGGGCATTCGATTAATTTCCATTGTTTTTTGTTCTATTTTTGCATTGTTCTTTATGCAATGCCAAGATATGTCTAATGAAACCGAAACCATGGCTGCACCTGAATTGTATCAGGAGCGGCACAGACCTCAGGTCCATTTTTCCCCGAAGGAAAAATGGATGAATGATCCCAATGGGATGGTCTTCTTTGAAGGTGAATACCACCTGTTTTACCAATATTATCCAGATAGTACCATTTGGGGCCCGATGCATTGGGGGCATGCCATCAGCAAGGATTTAGTCCATTGGGAACACTTACCCATAGCCTTGTATCCAGATTCTCTAGGTTATATCTTCTCTGGCAGTGCGGTTGTCGATTGGAATAATACCAGTGGCCTGGGCAGCGAGGGCGCGCCACCTTTAATTGCAATTTTCACCTACCATGATGTTGAGGGAGAAAGAGCCAATACAGACACCTTTCAATCCCAAGCAATAGCCTATAGTAATGATAGGGGACGCACCTGGACCAAATATGAGGGGAATCCCGTGATCCCTAATCCAGGCATTCGAGACTTTCGAGATCCGAAGGTGATTTGGGATGCTAATTCGGAGCAGTGGGTAATGGTATTTGCGGCCCAGGATCGAGTGAAAATATACGGTTCCAAGAATCTAAAGGATTGGGAACATTTAAGTGATTTTGGGGAGAACTTTGGAGACCATGGGGGCGTATGGGAATGCCCAGACCTTTTTCCACTTTATCTGGCCGAAGAAGACAAAACCTATTGGGTGCTGTTGTTGAGTATTAATCCCGGTGGCCCAAATGGGGGCTCCGCTACGCAGTATTTCATCGGTGACTTTGATGGACAGCAGTTCATCCTGGATGATCGCTTTCAGCCTTATGTAAAAAAGAAGGAAACGGGCGAAGAACAAGCCGTTTGGGTAGACTACGGAAGAGATAATTATGCGGGTGTGACTTGGTCTGATATTCCGAAAGAAGATGGTCGTCGAATTTTTATTGGCTGGATGAGCAATTGGGATTATGCTAAGGTAGTTCCGACGGAGGTATGGCGAAGTGCTATGACGCTTCCCCGCACTTTGACACTGGTGGCCTCTGCGGCTGGCCCGCGCCTGCAACAAGCATGGGTAGAAGAAGTCGATGCATTAGCCATGGAAGTGCAAGAAAAGAAAAGTGAGACCGTCCAGGATACCATAAATCTTATCAAGCTGACTCCAGGAGAGTCCGTTGTGGCGCGATTAAAGTTGCGGGTTCGTTCCATCTCGCAGGGAATTACGAGTTTTGGTATCATGTTGGTCAACGCAGAAAAGGAATACTATCTGCTTGGCTACAATGTGGCTAAAAAGCACTTCTTTAGTAACCGGACGTCTGCCGGAGATCATAGCTTTTCCGATAAATTTGCTGAAGCGATTCATATTGCCCCCTATGAACTAGTTGGAGATGAAATGGACTTGGATATTGTGATTGATCGATCTTCTGTGGAATTGCTTGCCGCCAATGGAACTGTTGCCTTGACGGACTTGGTATTTCCCAAAGCAGATTTTCATCACCTTGTATTCTTTACGGACGATGGATCAGCAGAGGTAGCCGGTACGATCACCCCATTGCGTTCTATCTGGTAAGCTCGTTTAGTTCGCATGTCTAAAATTTACTATCTGCTCCTTAGGATTAAGTTGAGATTTGCGGAGGCCAAAAGATACTTAAGATGTGGCGATACATTTTTTTGATTTTGATACTACCCGCTCAATTTGTGCAAGGACAAGATTCGTTTCGTGGTCGGGTGATAGATGAGCAAGAACAAGCATTGATCGGCGTAAATGTAATGGTTTCTCAACTCCCAGATTCTCTCTTCCTCAAGGGCGGAATCTCAAATACTCAAGGTGATTTTACTATTGAACTTAGCACGCCTGGTCCTTTTCTTATCCAGTTTTCCTATCTAGGTTACGAAACTCATACCATTGAGCTGCAAACGACGCAAGATCTAGGTGAAGTCAAGTTGTCGAGTAGCAGTACCCAATTGGTGGGGGTCGAAGTACGAGCAAAGAAGCCGATGATCCAGCGAGAACTGGATCGATTGATTGTGAATGTAGAAGGAAACATCCTCAGTGCGGGGAACAGCGTACTCGAAATCCTCCGTAAATCACCGGGTGTAATTGTCAATCAAGATGATGTGATATCGATGAGTGGCCGCACGGGGGTGCGAGTATATATCGACAATAAGGACACCCGTCTGCAAGGAGATGCTTTAGCCAATCTACTGAGAGGTATTCCGGCCAGTACAATTGAGAAGGTGGAGTTAATTACGAATCCATCGGTCAAATATGAAGCCCAAGGCAATGCTGGTATTATCAATATTGTTACTAAGCAGGGCAAATTCTATGGGACGAATGGGAGCTTTACCCTTAGTCCCGGCTACGGCCGCTATTTCCGCTGGGAAAACGGCCTAAATTTTAATCACAGAACTGCCAAGTGGAACCTGTACGGACAATATGGCTTTGCGAAACGCAATCAGTATATGGAGATTGTGATTGATCGCATCTTTCTTGATGATGGACAGCCCACCTCTGTTTTTGATCTCCAAAATGACTTTCGCCTACCGATCGAAAATCACACTCCTCGCCTTGGCTTCGATTATGAACTGGGGAAAAACACTCAATTAGGGGTATTGCTGTCAGGTTTCGCGAATCTGACGGGTTCTGATGCCTACAGTGACATTGATGAGTTTGACGGTAATACCCAACTCTTGGCCAGGCAGACTACCGATGGCTTAACGAAAGGGAAGTGGTATCAAATAGGCACGAATATCCAACTCAAGCATTCCTTCCAAAATAAAAGTGCGTTGAGCGTAGATCTGGATTATTCTACTTACAATAACCGCGAAGACCAGCGCTTCGACTCCCAGTTCTTAAATGGCGAAAATGAATTGCTCAGCAAAATCTTGCTAGATGGAGATGTTGACGGCTTTTTCGATCTAAAGGGCTTGTCCATTGATTACGAAAAAGAAAGTGCGAATGGACTGAAGTGGGAATTAGGCTGGAAGAACACGATTGTAAAGACGGACAATGATCTGCGTTATTTTGACGAGATAAATGGGGGGCAAACTTTGAACGAAAGCCTGACTAATCATTTTATCTACGATGAAGAGATATATGCAGGTTATGCCAATTTGAGTTGGCGAAAACCGAAGTGGAATGCCAATTTTGGACTTCGACTGGAACAAACTTATATAGCCGGCAATCAGTTGACTACCGAAGTTAGTTTTGATGACCAATACCTGAATCTATTCCCTTCTGCTTCCTTCAATTTTACCGCCAATCCGAATCATATCGCCGGACTTTCTCTAAGCCGACGTTTGGATCGACCTAGCTACAATGATCTTAATCCTTTCCGCTTTTTTGTGAATACCAATACCTTCCGCGTGGGGAATCCCTTCTTGACGCCCCAGTACACTTGGGGTATAGAGGGTAATTATACCTTTAATCAGCGTTATTATATTGCTTTCAATTATGGCATCACGACGGATAACCTCAATCGGGCTATCGTCCAGGAAGGGACAGAGCAAGTTGTTGTTGTAAAACCCATCAATATCGATAACCTAAGAAGCTATGCCCTAACGGCAAGTTGGCCGATCAACTTCACCAAAAGCTGGAATAGTCAATGGAATCTCAATGTTTCTATGAACGATTTCGATGGTACGATTACTGGCTTCCAATTTGATAGACTCAACCCGATTGTAGTCATTAATACGAACCACTCAGTGAGACTCAAGGCAGGATATAGTTTGCAATTTGGGGCTTTCTATCTGCCGCCTCACTACGCAAGTATTACCAAAGTGAAACTGATCTCACAGGTCTCTTTTGGCGCTCAAAAACGACTCTGGGGGGATAAAGGAATGTTGCGCTTGAACTTCAATGATATCTTTTACCAAGGATACCCGAGGGGCCGAACTGCATTTGGCCGGATAGATGATACCTTCTTAAGTTACCGGGATACTCGTTTTGCAACACTGTCTCTAAGCGTAAATTTTGGGAAGCAATCGGTTCGCCCACAGCAAAATAGAAGATCTAAAGTCCAACGAGAACTTAACCGTGCCCGGAAAAATGAGAATGGTTAAACGTAGACTTTATTGAAACGACTTTACCCCAACTAAAGCCGCGACCCGGAACATGAAGCCCTCTGGACTAAAATACCAATTGTCCGTAAGGGCCTCATGCTATCGTCTGTAGAACAGCTACCTTAACGATACTCATTAATAAACTCGATAACCTTTTCGGCAAAAAGGTCGGGCTCAGATTCCAGCGGACTATGTCCCGTACGCTCAAAAATGAAGAGTTCTTTGTGATCAGTGCCCAAATGATCAAAAGCTTCCTGAGCAAATCTAGTAGGAACCACCAGGTCATGTTTACCCCAGAGAATCAACGAAGGGATGGTGATTTCGGGTAGGCGATCCGTAAATGACACGTCTCGAAAAAGCCCTCTTTTTTGGGTTAATATAATTATTGTCTCAAGGTTGTTCCTTACGGCGAAACTTTGCGCTGCCCCATCTTCATCAAGATATTGTGGTTCATTGATTACCATGTCTTTGGCAAGTATCACTTCTGATTCGTGCGCTTTGCCATTCAACTTGGAAAAGTCCTCATCGCTATAGCTGGAACCTACACTTTGGATCAGCTCAAGAGCACCTTCCCAGTGAGGGACACTGTTTCCTAACGCAATTTGCTCATTTGCCTTTTCCTGCAAGACAATTGGGTACTCCTTGTACAGGTCTTTAGGGCTATGTGCACCAGCAAGGTTGATCCATCCTAAGAAAGCTTCCTGCTCTTTGAGCAAGGTGGCGGGACCCAAGGTGCCACCCCAGCTGGCGCCCATTAGAAAGAACTTGGCGTCCTCACCGTACCTGGCCTGTAAGACTTTTACTAGCGCCAACACATCATCAGCCATGGCGTCGATGCTCAGATCGTCTTCCGAATAATTTCCCTGCGCATTCCCTGAGCCCCGCTGATCAAAATAGACAACAGCATTGTTTTTTTCAACTTCGGTGATCATGGTGTTTATCCGGGCCTCCAATCCTATTCCGCTGGGGCCACCATGTAGATAGATTAGAAAAACTTTTTCGGAAGCATTGCCATGTACGTATGCTGGCATATCGGCCTGACGGTGCCTTAGGTAGATGGTTTCACTTAAGTTGTCAAGGTTCATCTCTTCTTTCGTACAAGAGAAAATACTTAGTAGTATGAACAGGGAAACTCCTGCTTTGAGTTTACTGAAATTCATATTTGTTACTGTTAATTTTGGTTCTTTGATAATTCTCGGGTTTGAAGACACCCAAAATGAAATGCCACGTTTTATCGATAATAATCGTCCGCTGAGAGATATCGTCAGTGAGCGCCTTTTTATCTCATTTTTAGGTTCGTCTACGAGATTTGTTGAAGAGGGCTTATTTTCTACTAAAGTTCAATTTGCAGCCGAAATTCAGCGATACGATTGGCAACTCGCCCGTGTTATAGTTGGTAAGCAAGGTGTACTGAAGGTTCAAGTACCAACCGGATCGCTTTATTTCTTTACGAAAACGTCCTGTTCCGATAGCTACGGAAGGTGCGTAGTAGGTTCTTCCAGGAAACGAAACGCTCGTGACATCATCACCGACTACTTTGTAGGTGTTGGACAGCACCGATCGATAAGCACCGAGTGGGTTGAGTTCTACTGAAAGCTCCCAGCTTTTACTATTGACTCTACGAAAAATGAGGCCGGAGTAGGCGAATATCCCGTTCTGGGTTCGGGTGGCGAAATTTGTGGAGTAACCCAGGCTTCCGTTCAACAGCAGTTGCCATTTAATCGTTCTTTGTCGATTCTTTCTTTCTTTCACCTTCACTTTTTCTAACCATAAGTATTCGGTTCCTAAGTTGAGACCATGGTTTGATTGTAGGTTGCCAAAATAGCCGAGCTTGAAATCGGTCCTCTCCAGAAAAGAGGGAGTTTCAGAGGAGTTCTGAGCCATCAGGTTCATCATAGACAACAGTAAAGCAACAAGGAGGCAGGTCTTAGGTAGTGCAGTACGCAAGCGACTTAGGTATAGTTTTGCATGTTCGTGTGCTATAACTTGCCAGCTGTGGGTGAGGGAATGGGGATTGAAGTACTTGTAAAGGCTTTTTGCTAAATTCATAGTTTCATTAGATTGTTTCGAAGGCAATAGTAGGCCAAACACTACTGCCAAGGGTTCCGAAACCTTGAATTCCCACAAATCCGAACCTACTTGTGTGTTTTTCGATACATATTTGGCGTCATTCCCGTCAATTTTTTGAAAGCCGTGTGAAAAGTAGTTTTTGAGGAGAACCCGGATTCTAGACCAATCGCCAATAAACTGTAGTTGTCAAACTCAGTGTTAGTGATCATTGCTTTGACGGCTTCAACCCGATAGCGATTGATATAGGTCGAGAAATTATCTCCCGTAATGGTGTTGACGATCTGAGAAATGTAGCCCGGACTTATCCCAAGCATTTCAGCTACTTGTGCTCTGTCCAGTGTATTGTCGAGATATATCCGTTCTTTGTTACAAAGCGCTTCCAATTTTTTGAAATATAGATTTTCTTTGGTCAATACAAGGTTTCGCTTTACACCATGTACCGAAGGCAAAGAGGGCTGAGGTATGGCAGGTTTAACAGAACCCAACTTCCACTTCTTGATTAATGCCCTGATGTCTTCCTGGTCTTTGGCTAGTCTGAATTTAAAGATGCCGACGTAAGTTATCCAGTGAATCAGAAAGATGGCCCCCAGCGTAATCGTCCTCATCGTGGAGGCAAAGTCAATCAAGGAAAATATGGCAAAAAATATGGATAAGACCCAGGAAGTCATGATGATGAAAACCCAGCCCCATAATTTAGTCAGCCACCGTTTTTCCCGACGGTTATTGGTATACTTGATGAAGGAGTAGGTGTACAGTAAAACACCTGGAATGAATATTAGCATTAGCAGGAATAGAAAGGCTCCGGCCAGATCGATAAGGGGCTGAATCAGGAAAAAGGTGTTGGTGGAATCGACGACCGCATCCAGTCCGCTAAGGGCAACGGTAAACAAATGCGGAGTAAACAACCACCACCTTTTGCTGGAGTGCCGAAACGGATGATCTACTTGGTTGACAATGAACAGTAATATCAGTACGGGGAATAACGCGCCCGAACAAAAAATATCGATGAAGAATACTAGCAGGTTTTGTTGGGAGTCTTCGGTAAGTTCTGAAACTAGGGCAAGCAACGAAAAGGAAAGTCCAATTACCGCGTAGGCTAAGTATTTATTGGCGTTGCTCTTGAAAATAGGTGACCTCAGAATAATCACCCCTAACATAATTCCTTGAAAAACCGCAATGCTGATAAAAGCTAAATATAGAGACAATATTGTGGGTTTTGAGTGAAGTACTATGACTTAGGTTGTAAGCCCGAAACTACTTAGAATGTGCTAAGAATTACGCTAGGAGTTGGTTGGAGACAAATTTTGTTTTGGATAAGGCGTTTTTTAAAGCCAAGCCCGTCTCGCTGGTGTAGCTAGGCAGATGCGGGCGAGACGGCGAAAACATTTTGATTGAGGGTAGAGCGGCCACCCCATTGATTGGTGTTATGGAATAAAAAGCTATTGAAGTTGTTTAACATAGCCGACCCAAGGTATCCGAAGTTTCACTAAGGCATAACGACACGAGACTTCGGATTACCCCTAAGATCTCCAAGATGGTAGATTCCGACCCTGGGACTACCAGACCAATTGCCCGATCTGGCTATTGAGTTTGTCCTTTTCTTCCGAAATATTGAATTTGAGTACGTAGAGGAGTGGACTGGTTTGTTGATCCAATTCAGGAGTAATATCTGCCAGAAGAGACTGGCGATCTTGGGATTGATAGATCTTTTCTCCCCACTTATCATACACTTCAATTTCAGCAAAAGCCGTATTGCTTTCAATTTGCTGCGCTATGGCATCAAGATCAGCCTTGTTCAGGTCGATCACATCCGGAATTTCGAGCTTAATTGAAGGTGAATCAGAAGAATTGTAAGTACTAATGACAAATAGGGATACGACGGTAAGGGAAAAGAGGAGGCTTTTCATGTTTGGGTGTTGTGTTTGATTTAAGTGCTATTGCTATTGTTTCTCTAACGGAAGTGAACACCCATTTAGTGTAATGTACCTGACAGAAATACCAGAAAAGTACTAGTACCAGAAGTGTGTCATAAATTGATTTCTATCAAATGTCCCCGCACTTAGTTTTGGGTGAATGTCAATGTCCTTGTAGCGTTCTGTTTGGACCAGTTTCCCGTCTACCAAGAACTCGAGCCAGTGCTCCATCCAGTGCCCCTCATAGGTTTTGAATTCACTGTATCTGACCTCCAACAGCTTGCCACTTCCTGTTTTACTAAAACGCCTTACATTGTATCGCCCTTCGGCATCCAGCCAAATTTGAGGAACACTTAAGTCGCCTTCTTTAGCACCGATAATGTAGACGGGACGATCCTGATACTGGCTTTTGGTGAAGAGGTTGGCGGCGATGCCTACCTCCTGCAACTTCGCTAAGGTGGTATCGATATCATCAAAATACATACTGCCTTCCATGATCATGAATTGTTGAATCTGCCGGGAAGAATCTACAACTACTCCCTTGCGCAAAACGTAGACACTATCATTTCGATTCAAGTTGATGTTGTATCCCTCTTCGGTTTTGGGTAGGTCAATTCTGAAATAGCTGGGATATTGCACAGCCTCTTGCCAAATCGCCGGCTCCTGAGCCTTCCCATCTCTAAACCGTACCGTTTCTTGGGTGAAGGTATAGGCGCTAAGTACTTGATCTCGATAGTTTTCCTTCCAGTACTGGATCAGTTCTCGAGTAGAGTTGGGCTGGAAAGTTTCAGGCGATTCCTCCTGGGAATTCGTATGGCCTGTGCAATTACTTAGGCCCCAATAAGTGATAACAAAGGTAAGGCTAGTCAGCACAGCTCGGAAGGCTACTTTCTTAAAATTCATGTTGTGATCTTGTAGAATAGTCAGTCAGGTAAATAAAGAGCTGAGAGAAGTAAGTAAGCGCAAGTCTACTTTGCTAATCTCAGCCCCTATAGGGTAAATTACTTCTTTACTGAACTAAAAGAAAGAGAAATGTGAAAGTATCAATAGTAAATATTCGACAATTGTATCTATTGTCACACCTCTTACTTATCCTTGCTTAGCTCTTCCTGCACCGCTAAACCTATCACCGCAACCGTTAGCACGATAGAGCCCCAAAGCCACAAACTGGTCTGTCCTTGAAACAGCCATTGATACATGGTGGCTCCCAATAGGCCTCCAAGTAAAGGCCCGATCACGGGAATGGGGGCATAGGCCCAATCCGAAGACCCTTTCCCACTGATGGGTAGAATGGCATGGGCAATTCTCGGTCCAAGATCACGTGCTGGATTTATGGCGTAGCCTGTAGTTCCACCTAAGGAGATACCTATTGCTGCAATCAATGCTCCCACCACCAAAGGATTCAAGCCTTCCGTAAACTTATTCGCACCGATAAATAATAGTCCGGCGATCAAAATAAAGGTACCGATCATCTCACTGAGAAGATTGGCCCAACGTGATGGAATAGAAGGCCCAGTAGAGAAAACGCCTAGCTTGGTTCCGGGGTCTTCGGTAGCTCTCCAATGGGGGAGATAGTGTAACCAAACGATGGTCGCGCCAACCATGGCTCCAAGCATTTGTGCTAGGATGTAGGAGGGGACATCCACCCAATCAAATTCTCCAACCGCTGCCATGGCTAGGGTTACTGCCGGATTGATATGAGCTCCACTAATGGAACCTACGGCATAAATAGCCAGGGTAACGGCTAGCGCCCAGCCCATAGTAATGACAATCCAACCGGAGGAGTTTGATCCGGTTTTCTTCAAGGCTACACCGGCGCAGACCCCGCCACCCAAAATGATGAGAACCATCGTTCCGAAAAACTCTGCTAGAAAAGTAGACATACTGGTTTTTGCGTTTTGTTATGAAATTGCAGTAGACAATTTAAGCATAAGATTGGCAATTTGTATGTCTTGGTGACTTCTTTCCTTTCATTCTTGCTGCAATTCCAAATTAATGTTGGAAAGTTCATGGGGAATTTCCCTGGAATCGGCAACCACTTCGGCCTTGCCGCTGTTTACATTTCTGTCGGCTGGATCCGCAGTCGATTTATCCTATTGCGAGCTGGGCCCCAGAAAATGATCTATGGAGATATGGTGACTAAGACCAAAGGTAGTCCGAATTTGAAGCTTTGATCTATTATAGGTCATCTTTAGCTGGATGCTACCTTCGAGTATTCAATTTGCCAGATGTAAGATAAATTCCTAGGAAGCCTTATTTTTGACGTACAAACAAACTTGAAACTATGCCAGACGTTACGATTCCTGCCTCGGTTTTTGCTTTTATAAAGGATTTGAGGGCAAATAATAATCGCCCATGGTTTAATGACAATAAATCAAAGTATCAGGAAGAACATCAACATGTCATTGCTTTTGCGGATGCCTTGATCGAAGAAATGAATAAGCATGATAATATTGAGACGCCATCTGGTAAGAAAAGCCTGTTTCGCATCTATCGAGATACCCGTTTTTCCAAGAATAAAACACCTTACAAAGGCCATTTCAGTGGACAAATGAAACGAGCAACCAAATTGTTACGAGGAGGGTATTACTTTCATATCGAACCTGGTGGTTCTTTTGTTGCCGGTGGTTTTTGGGCCCCTAATAGCCCGGATTTAAAGCGAATGCGGGAAGATATTGCTTTTGATGATAAACCGCTTCGCCAGATCACTAGTGACCCTGTTTTTGTAGAAACCTTTGGAGAGCTAAAAGGGGATACGGTAAAAACAGCGCCGAAAGGATTTTCCAGAGAACATCCAGCTATTGATTTGCTACGACATAAGCAATTTATCGTGACCAGAAATTTTACGGATAAGGAAGTCAAGGCGACTAATTTCCTGGAGGAAGTAGTCACCACTTTTTGTCGGATGCGTCCCTTCTTTGACTATATGAGTGAAGTCTTGACGACCGATGCCAATGGATTACCACTGGAATAGATAAGTCCTGCGCTAATCAGAGACTTTACCTAGAAAAGACTCGAAAATACGATCAACCTTCCCCTCCAATTGGCGTTGCTGTAACCATTCATCGATGTAAGCCTTCCAGATCATGTCACGCGGTAGCAAATAAGCTTTCTCGAATTGATTGAAGGTCTTACCAGGCATGCAGGGACAGAGTAGGGGAGAGCGTGCACTTTGTAAAAGTACTTCTTCCTCATCGGTGATCATTACATCCGCCTTGCCCTCTATGATGGCCTCAAATATGGTGGTGTTTTCTGGATGAAGGATGAGCTTTGCCTCTGTAATATGTTGTTTGGCAAAAACTTCATTGGTGCCACCAGGGTTAACGATCACCTTGACATTTTCCTCGTTAATGTCCGCCAGCGAATTGAATTTATCTTGATCTTCACATCTGGCTATAGGTGTTTTACCACTAATGGTGTAAGCTCGGGAAAATAAACCCTGTGTTTGGCGGCTTAGTTTTTTGGAAATGCCACTCATACCAATATCATATTTCTTGGCCTTGAGGTCTGCGATGAGTGTAGGCCAGCTGGTGGGAACCAAAACGAGCTTTACACCTAAACTTTGAGCTAAATCTTCAGCCAATTCTATGTCAATTCCTTCATATCTGCCATCGGGAAGCAGATGACTGTAGGGCTGGTAATCCCCTGTTGTTCCGACTCGAAGTTCACCCGATTGAATGACCTGATCGAG
>JAHQWA010000129.1 GCA_019634045.1 Saprospiraceae bacterium | reverse complement strand
GACGCCCATGTCACCGACAGCAGTGCCTTGGGCAGGCGTGCCGCCGCCGAGGCCGGTTTGTACGCCTGCGTCTGCATCCAGGTCTTCGGGAGCGGTGAAGCTTGCCGTAGGTGCCGCAAAGACTTCGAAGGTTCGAGTCTCGGTGAATGTACAGGACTCGCCTGTAGTAAAGGTATACGTCAACTCAAAGCTCCCTACACCAGCTGTAGCTGGATCAAAGCTATAGGTAGAGCCATTACCATCATCTGTAATACCAGGACCGGAGAAAACGCCACCAGAAGGCATCACATTACCCAAGCCTGTTTGCACACCTGCATCTACACAGAGGTTACCCGGCGTTGCGAGATCAACAAAAGGTTTAGAGTTCACCTGTCTTGTTATTGTAGCAAAAGGACGACATTCCGCATCCGCTGGGGTGGCGTCAAGTATGGCAATGATTAATGGGTTAAAATCGACAAATCCAATTAAGTTTCCATCGATCAATAAGGTCGCACTGGAGCCGCCATCACCTAGTTCTGAGAATGGTACGGTACCTATGCGCGAAAAATCAGAACCATACAGGTCTGCTGGATCTCCACTTAGAAGTGCATGGAAACTAATCCCATAATCCTGCTCCCCGTTATCCGCCTGAGCCATATTTTCCAAGCCACTTACGGAAATGGAAAAAGGTTGTCCTTGGCAAGTGGAGGAAAAGTTAAGTTCTCCGATCGTAGGGCAAACAGTGACGGCTGGCGCCCCACCAATCACACGAGCAAAAAAATCATCTTTATTAGCCTCGCTTTCCTCATCCCGATACATCACTACAAAGTCTCCATTATTCAGCGCTTGCATAAAAACCGGACGCTCCTCTTCTCCATCACTCCCCATATTGGTCTTCTTCGTCCCACAAAGCGCCATCCCCGTATTGTCATACACTCGATGATACACGTCGTAGTCTCGATTGTTGCCCGGACCAACATCTGTCGGGCCATCGGCAGATTCCCAGACAATCGCAAAACCATTAGGAAGCGCCTCAATTAAAGGGCCGCTAGTAGATTGTGGACCTGTTCCACCCGGATTAATATCAGCATAAGGGGCTGCGATGGAAGTAAGCGCATTACCAGAAGCATCGAAGACTCTAAAATAGGCGGATGTACTATCCCCATCTGCACTGCGATCGGGCGACCAGCCCAGTACGAAATTGCCATTACTGAGAGCAGCATAGCTGCGATTTCCTAAGGTGCGAACAAATGAATTCACATGTGCCCCAGCACTTAGCTCTACACTGGCGCTTACTGCCATTCCGGTTGGAGAAAAGGTGCGGACAAAATAGTCATCGGTATTACCAGCCTGATCCTCATCTCGCCGATAGATCATGGAGAAATTCCCTCCCTCTAAAGCAATCAATCCATCCAAAGATTCTTCGTCAGCTGCATTGTCACTATTGGCTTTCAACGAACCAGTGACCGCTGTGCCATCTGCTTGATAAATCCGGAAGTAGACATCTTGATCATCATTAAAGTCTTCACCCGGGCCTTCATCGCCAGGACCTTGCTCTGAAACCCAAGCCATAACGAAGTTGCCGTTTTTTAGCTTTAGCAATCTGGGTTCTGGTACCCCTTGATCTCCCGTTCCAGCTGGATTAATATCTGCATAGGGCGTGATGATCCCCGTCACTGCCGTCCCATCTGACTTAAAGATTCGTAAGAATGAGCCTTTATCGTCCCCATCTACATCATCCCACGTATCCCAGGCAATGGCAAAGTTTCCCCCTCCCAGGTCAATGATGGGCTGATCTGCATCTACGGTCTGGTAGGCCGCATCGTGCGCACCACCACTTATGTTGACTAAGCCACCACTTAAGGAAGTGCCACTAGCACTAAAAACTTGAAAATAGTAGTCATCCTTATTGCCCGTATTGTCCTCATCCGTACCGGTAATGATTACGAAATTCCCATTGTCCAAAGCTAGCACAGAACGTAGAAGATCCTCTTCTCCCGTCACGCTGATCCTAATGGGATCTGAAACAGCTCCCCCCGCATCATTATAGATTCGAATAAATACATCTTGCTGCTCATCGCCAGCAGGACCAGTATCACCAGGACCATCTTCTGATGTCCAAGCAATCACAAAACCGGCGTTCAAGGCCACCACCTTCGGGCCAAATATACCTTGATCGCCAGTCCCGTCCGGGTTAATCCCCGCATAAGGAACAACAGCTGAAGTTATTGCTGTTCCATTTTCACTAAAAACCTGGAAGTAGGCTCCGGCTTGATCACCATCAATACCGTCATCGGTAGACCAACCAATGACAAAATTACCATTGCCCAAAGTGGCCACGGCATTATTATTGTCATTTCTACCGAATCCACCATCATGGCTCTCTCCGCCAAGGCTAATGATGTCACTCTTGAAATCACAGGATTGAGCAAGTAGTCCATCCACATAAGTGAAGACCAGTGCTATAAATAAGAGTAAAAAACGCTGCATATTTTTTTGGGTTTGATTTCTTCACCACTCGTGCTAAGTAGTGTATATAAATAGGTTATTTAATCTCGACTTCCGTGAAATGGCTTGGTCTAACCAGAAGTGTACCATGCCATTTTCCGATGACACAACCTAAAGGATACTTGGAGACATTGAATTGTAACCCATTGGGTTACTAAAACTGATGCTAGTGGAGGAAAAAAGACTGGATGCCCCTTACCACCTCTTCGCTCGTACTCAGAATACACACCCTATCACACTATCACACTATCAAGCGACGAAATCATATGGTTAAAGGCCCTCTAATCATGCAGCAAAGATGCCACAAATAGCTGCATTCTGCCAAAGACATTTTTAGGGCATTACCACAAAAAAAGTAAAGAGGGAAGGCCCAAAAAAAGCCTTAAAATTCAGTAAATCAAAAACTTACAGCAATAAAAACACCACAAAATAAATTGTGGATAGAGAAATAATCTTGATTATTTTGCGAAATATCTTATAGAACAACTAATATCTCCTCCCATTTTAGAAATTCACCTTATTTCCGTTAACATAGGTTTCCCTACATCTAATCTGTTCCAGCTCCCCGAGAGATACAGCAAAAGGATCCCGATCCAAGATGATGAAGTCAGCATACTTTCCTTGTTTCAGCGAACCAATCTTATCTTCTTTATGGATCTGAATGGCCGCATTAATGGTTAAACTTTTCAGCGCATTCAACAAATCAATAGCTTCTCCAGCTCCAAGTACTTTACCACCTTTCGTTTGCCGTTGCATGGCCGTTTGAATTAATCGAAAGGGCTTACTTTCAAACATCGGTTGGTCAGCATGGAGTGTACTAATGATCCCCGCATCCATGCTTGATTTGAGTGGCAGGATTTGCTGACTTCGCTGCTCTCCTAGCAAGTTATTGGCTAAGGCATCGCCGTAATAATAGATATGATTAATATGATAGCTGGGGAATAAATTGAGTCGCTTGACCCTTGATAACTCATCGGTAGGCAGCAGTAGACAATGTTCCAAGCGATGCCTCGATTTAGTGAAATCTAAATTGTGAGACAACTCATCATACACATCCATTACCTCCCTGATCGCCGCATCTCCTTGCGTATGAATGGCAATTTGCCAGCCTGCTTCATGATATTGCTTGATAAAAGCTGTAAGCGTCCCCTTGTTCACCAAGGCACTGCCTCTAGAATTGCGAGAAATGTGCAACACTTCTGAAGTCATTTTTGAATTCAAGTAACTGGAATCCATATACATAGAACCTATATAAGGCGACCCATCGTACCAGTGCTTCACCCCAATAATGTCATAAAAATCATCTTCCTCTCCTCTTTCAGCGGGAAGCAATTCACTTCGATCATGTCGCATGTAGATGAAGTGCCTGGGGGTGGGCTTCCTGGCTGGAAGCTGTCCTAATTTTTGCAGGGCCCCGCCCAACATAGAAGAGTGCTGCGCAGAAAGATGCTTCAAAAGCAACAAGGGTTTACTATCATTAATCGTCAAGCCCGTAGAAACGATGGTCGTATTTCCATTTTGAGCATACTGATCCATTACCTTTGCCGATGCAAGACTCAAGACCTTAGGTGTTAGGACCTTTTCGGTAAGGATGTCCGCAAAGACCTTAAAGGCTTCCTGCTCTACAATCAATCCTGTAAGTTGGCCATCCTTATCCTTTTCATAATAGCTCAAGTCGGAGGGGTCAGGCGTATCGGCCGTAATTCCCACCTCCTCAAAGGCTCTACTATTGGCCCAATAACTATGTAGGCTCTGACTAAAGATTACCAGGGGATGTTCGGGAGCAATCTGATCTAAAACCCCTAAGTCAGGCACCACCAAATCCGGCACTAAAATGGGATCTAAGCCCTTACAGACGATCCACTCACCTGGTCTCGCTTGCCCTACCACTTCATTCAAATACTTCCAAACCGCAGCATTAGAGGAGTGTTTAAAACCAGAAAGATCGTACATATTTGATAGAAACATGGATAGGGCAAAATGGGTATGCACATCGATGAAGCCCGGCATTAAAGTAGCTCCTTGCAGGTCTCTGCTAATCAAGCCCTCGATTCCTCTCGCGTCGATATCTTCCAATCGCCCCATATCCTTGATCACCCCATCTACCACCAGCATGGCCTCCGCCTTTGGCAGATCCTCATCAATGGTAATGATGTTGGCATTGTAGTACAAGGTGGGAGCGGCTTTCTCAAAGTCGACCGGTAATAGTAAGTAGCCAACTGCTATCAATATTAGGCTCAGCAGTATGATCGTAATCCTCTTCAGCATGAAAAATTATTGATAATGAAACTAGCTTGAAAATAAAGCTTTTACCGGATAGTCCATTTGAGGCAAACAAAGGGTAGTGAGAGCTGCAAGGCGCAGTCCCATGAAAGATGATCAGGAATGATAATTCCTCCAAACTGATTTCAAATAATCTGGAACAAAATCAAAAGTAGAATAGGGCAGTTATTCTCCCCTATTCCACTGGGCTTATCGCCACTTTCGGGAAACGCTTTTGTCTTCTGATGGAAAATCCGCTGGAACATCTTGAGTGACCCCACCAGTGGCCACCCATTCCGCTCCTCGCTGAAGTAGGGTGATAAAACCTACACATTCCATAGAGTAATCAAAGTGCCCAAGTGTAGTGTGAAAAATGCGTCCCTCTCCATATTGTATGGCCATCATTGTGGGTACATGTTGTCCCAAACCTTTAACATCTGGGTCCCACGAGGGAGCATTGTCCTCCACATCGGAGTAAGCCGTAGCTAGAATAGTAGCTCCCTCAAAGGGGCCCCTCATCCGTTCATACAACTCATCCTG
>JAHQWA010000128.1 GCA_019634045.1 Saprospiraceae bacterium | reverse complement strand
GAAAGAGTGGATATACATCCTCCTTTATGGTGTCAAAATCAGCTAAGAATAGATCGTAGTAGGCATCTTTTTGTTCATTACTATCTCCTGAATCAAAGACATTGATATCATCTTCTCCAATGATGAGACTTAAGGCTGCAAAGTGAACGACTGCCAAGATCAAAAAGAGACGGAGGGGAGTAGCATAGCGTTTTTGTCGTCCCTTGAAGTAGTCATTAGTCAACTTACCAGGACTAAATAGACTGAATACCGTCCGGAATATCTTTGAGTCAATATTGAAAATGGCTTCGGTCAAGTCGTGGAGAAAAACCCAAATTGGCACACGCCCATCCGTAAACTTCTGGCCACAGCTGGAGCAATGTTCTCCAAACTTGGCCAGGGGATAGTGGCAATTCGGGCAGTACCGACTTTTATCTTCAGCTGTTTTCTTTTCTAAACTCATTCGCCTGTGCTAGAGTATTTCTTGTTCCAACCATCTTTGTGGTCAGAGAACCGGTTATTTATCGTATTTTTTCTAATTTTCGAAATTATAGGAACCTACAGGGACTTTCCTTATTAATCGATTAGTTCAAGTAAATATATGACAAACAGACTAGAGACTAGCTTGCAGCCTACAAATTATTACGCCATCCTACGAATGGCGCTTGGTTTCTTCTGCCTACTCTTTTTCGTTACGGTGGGTATAAGTCAAGCGGTGCCAAACCGCTCCAACCTGAACATTGCCCAAATTATGCAAGGCGAAAAATTTGTTGGTTTTTCTCCAACCCGTATCAGATGGTCAGATGATAATGAAACGATTTACTTCTCCTGGAACCCTAATCAGGATACCTTGCGATCCTGGTATAAGGTCGGTATGGATGGAGGAGCGCCTCAAGTCTTGGAACTGGAAGAAGAAATGCAACTTCCCCTTGGTGGGACTTACAATAAGGATCGAACGAAGAAAGTGTACGTGAAGAATGGAGACTTATTTTTGCAAGACTTCTCCTCCGGCGCTACGCAGCAATTGACAAATACAGTGGGAAGAGAGAGCAACCCTGCCTTTTCAGGGGATGAGCAAAAGCTCATCTACCAAAGCGGTTCTAATATCTTCAGCTGGGACCTCAGTTCCGGGCAACTACAACAGCTTACTGATTTTCGGTCCGGCTCACCCAGGAAATCGCCTGGTAGTCCGGAGTATAAGTCCTGGTTGGAAGAAGATCAATTGGCCTACTTCGGCATTTTGAAACAACGCAAAGAAGTCAGAGACCTGCGTAGCAAGAACAATAAAGAACGGGAAGTAAAACGCCCTTTGAAAATCTACTCCGGAAATAAACGCATATCCAATCAAACCCTCAGCCCGGATGGGAAGTTTGTAAGTTTTCGCTTAACTCGATCAAGCTCTGATAAGGGAACGAAGGTGCCTAATTTCGTCACAGAATCAGGCTTTGTGGAAGACATTTCCGCTAGATCGAAAGTGGGTAGCCCACAAAGCAGTTATGAACTGGGCGTTTACGATATCGAAAAAGATACCTTTTGGATATTAGATACCAAACAAATAGAAGGCATCTATGATAAGCCGGCCTATTTGGTCAAATACCATAAAGGAGAGGAGGAGTATTCCAGTACCTACAGCACTCCTAGGGACGTAATCGTTCACGGCCCGTTTTATGCTGAAAATAGTCAAGCGGTGGTCGTGGTTCGTAGTCTGGATAATAAAGATCGCTGGATCATGCATTTGGACCTAAGTAATGGTGAACTGAAGACGCTGGATTGGCAACATGATGAGGCATGGGTGGGCGGTCCTGGTGTTTCTGGCTGGAACTTCTTCGCGGGAACCCTTGGTTGGATGCCCAATAATGAAGAAATCTATTACCAGTCTGAAAGCACTGGTTTTTCCCATTTATATACGGTTAATGTTAAGACAGGGAAGAAGAAAGCATTGACTAATGGCAAGTTTGAAGTCTTGAGTGCGCAACTGTCCAATGATAAAACCAACTTTTGGATTACCGCCAATGCAGAAGGTCCTGCTGAGCAGCATTTTTATCGATTACCGGTTGGTGGGGGTAAATTAGAACGAATCACCGCAGAAAAAGGAAATCATCAAGTAACCTTATCTCCTGATGAACAATGGCTAGCTGTACGCTATTCCTATAGTAATAAACCCTGGGAATTGTACTTGCAGAAAAACGAGGCCGGAGCAGCGCGCAAACAGCTGACCGAATCTACCACTGCTGCGTTTCGGGCCTATCCGTGGAAGGATCCTCAACTCGTCACCTTCAAGGCGGAAGATGGGGCTACCGTCTCAGCGCGACTCTATCGTCCACAAAAACCAAAGCGCAAAGGCCCTGCGGTTATCTTTGTTCATGGCGCCGGCTACCTGCAAAATGTTCACGCCTGGTGGAGTAGCTATTACCGGGAATACATGTTTCACAATATTTTGGTGGATAACGGCTATACGGTATTGGATATAGACTATCGAGGAAGTGCTGGCTACGGTCGCAACTGGCGCACCGGTATCTATCGCTTCATGGGGGGGAAGGATCTGAGTGATCAGATTGATGGAGCCAAGTACTTGGTAGATGAATTGAATATAGATCCAGATCGCATTGGTATCTATGGTGGATCATATGGGGGCTTCATCACCTTAATGGGACTTTTTACTTCTCCTGGTACCTTCAAGGCAGGAGCAGCCTTGCGTTCTGTCACTGATTGGGCCCATTACAACCATTCGTACACCTCAAACATCCTTAACACGCCCGTTCAAGACAGTATTGCTTACCGCAAAAGTTCTCCCATCTACCATGCTGAAGGCTTGCAGGATCATTTACTCATTTTGCACGGTATGATCGATGATAATGTACAGTTTCAGGATGTGGTGCGTTTGGCGCAACGACTGATCGAGCTGGAAAAAGACAATTGGGAATTTGCTGTCTTCCCCGTCGAACGGCACGGATTTGTGGAACCTAGTAGCTGGACGGACGAATACAAGCGGATATTCAAACTATTTCAGCAGCACTTACAAAAATAGAAGTGAAGCCTAAGAAGTGAAGATCCATTATCCTTTTACTTACTTTTAATTTTGTAATTTCCCGACCGCAATGATCTAGTCGAATAGATCGATAATAACAAACACCAATAAAAACCTTTCTCTGGTAGTTTAGCGTAGCTGGAAGACGAGGGGCCTGAGAAACAAACACGATACTATGCAAATCTTAACGGTCGTACTAGGCGTAGTTTTCATTCTCCTACTTTTAAGTCTGCTCGCGAGTACCGTCATGGAGTTTATTTCCTCCATCTTTGGCCTGCGGGGACGAAACCTCCTGAAAGCCCTTCGCAATTTATTGGAAGGGCACAAAGCCGGAGAAGGAGCTGTGGTAGATAAAGAGATCTACAATGCTTTCGTCAATAACCCTTTGTATCGCCAGCTTTCCTTTCGGTATGGTTCTGATTCTAGCAAAACTTCTCCTCCATCCTATATTGGCGCTAAATCCTTCCAATCTATTCTTTTTGATATCCTTCTAGGCAATGATATTTTGGAGGATCAGAACTTGGAAGAGGTGATCTTGCAAAAGATCAACGAATTAGAGAATGAGGATTTGAAAAAGGTGCTTCGACAATTGTGGAGAGATGCGGATGGGAATGTTGATACCTTTAAGTTGAAGGTAGAAGAATGGTATAACAGCGTGATGGAGCGAGCTACCGGTTGGTATAAGCGTTCCACTCAATATATCTTGGTGGGCGTTGGATTTACCATCGCGGTGGTATTGAATGCAGATACCTTGGCGATCTACGAAAGACTAGAAAGTAACCCAGAGGTAGCGGAACGGATTGCCAATATTGCGGAGAACTTGGCTACTCAAGACACCATCACCACCAATATTGCAATAGATGCTATCCAAGAGGTAGAAGGTCCTGCAGATACCTCAGCCAATTCTATCGTAATTGACACCTTGGCGATTGAAGTTACAGATTCAGAAGAAGATCAACAGGCAAAGGAGAACTACAATGTGAAAGCCAAGGAGCTCACCAGTATGGTCGATCAGATCAATACGTATCGCTCCCCCTTAGGGATGGGATGGAAAAATGTCAATTTAGGTGCGATGCAGCCCTTTGATATTGCTACGAAAATCTTGGGTTGGCTGGTCACCGCCTTGGCCATTACCTTAGGCGCACCCTTCTGGTTTGATATCTTGAGAAAGATCGTGAACTTAAGAGGCGCAGGTAAAAAACCTGACGACGATTAAGCAAGCAAACTACCCGAATTATACACAAGCTTGCCCCATAGGTATGCTGTAACCCCAATTGCGGCGATACGGCACGAAAATTGTGCTGTTTGCTACAATAAAGATTTGACTTGTTACGTACTATACCTCTAAAGGAAGATAGACCTGCTAAGAAAACCAGGATGAACTAGGATCAAATCTGGGTATTTTCCTTTGGCCATGATCATATATACTGACGTTATCGTTTGTTGCCTGGCTGCATGACGGGCCGAACTTCTTTGCGTCAAGTATAGCACAACAACTAAACCTGGACTAGCTATGAGAATCCTACAGATAACCGATCTGCACCTCGGTCTAGAGGGGGAGGATACCAATGGAGTTGATGTAAGAGCTAACTTTGATAAAATCTTGAAAGAAGTATCTGAACATCAACCCGACCACATCGTTATTTCTGGCGATCTCTGTTTCCGTGTCGGAGATCCTAACATCTATAACTGGATCAAGAAAAAACTTGATCATCTTACCATTCCATACGATCTTATCTCCGGAAATCACGACAACCCTTCCATGATAGCCAAGACCTTTGCTTATAATGGTCGATTGAAAGAAGGGGAGCTGTACTATACGAATGTAATTGGAGAGCAATTCATTATTTTCTTGGATACAACTACGGGTGTGGTATCAGAAAAACAGCTCAACTGGCTTAAAAAACAACTGGCCGAACATCAGGAGGAATTAATCATCTTTATGCATCATCCTCCACTCATCGGCGGGGTACCTTTCATGGATTCCAAGCATTACTTGCGAAACATGGAAGAAGTACAAGCTGTGCTAACGGCTCATCCCTATAATCTCACCATATTTACGGGGCATTACCACGTAGAAAAAACCATTCGCTACAAAAACCTAGAGGTCAATATTACACCTTCTTGCTTTTTTCAGATCGACCAGCAATCTAGTGAGTTTAAAGTGGATCACTACAGAGTGGGATTTCGGAAGATTGAGCTAGAAAATAAAATGCTACGGCATTCTGTTTGTTACCTGTAATACGAGTTTTCCTATCCTCTGATACAAAGTCACACTACTGTACATCCGCCTGAAAAATTAATGGCATTGCTGGCTCTCCTCCTTGTTGGCAGGAGAGAAGCAGGCTAGGCTACCCTTTTAACAATCAAAAGGAAGCCCTTATCTTTGTTAAAGAATAACAAACTCAATCACACTAATATGTTTAGAAACCTTAGCCTTTGGTTGATCCTGGCGCTATTCATGGCTGCCTGTCAACCTGCCACCACAGAAGATACTACACAAGAAGAGGAGACGCCTAGCACTCCCGCGGATGACTTTGATTGGAATCCCGAAAATGTGGCCGACAAGAAAATTTTACGCTATCAGATCCCTGGCTTTGAAAAACTGAGCCTTGACCAGAAGAAACTGGTGTACTTCCTGACGGAAGCAGGTAATGCTGGGCGGGATATCATGTACGACATGAATTACCGGCACAATTTGTCGGTGCGACATGCGATTGACCATATTGCGAAGAACTATACTGGAGATAAAGGTGGAACGGATTGGGAAGCCTTTATGGAGTATGCCAAAAATGTTTGGTTTTCCAGTGGAATTCACCATCACTACAGCAATGATAAGTTCAAACCTGGTTTCTCTCAAGAATACTTCAATGAACTGGTAAGTGCGACCGGTGCCGAGATCAATGATGAGGCACTGCAAGCAATGTTTGATCCAGAGATCGATGCTACCAAAATTAACCAGGGAGAAGGTAAGGACATTGTGAAAGCTTCGGCGGTCAACTTTTACGATCCCGATATCTCACAAGCGGAGGTGGAAGCCTTTTATGCCCAAAAGAAAAAAGAATTGGGCGATAAAGTATCCATTGGCTTGAATTCTAAAGTAGTACGCAATGAGCAAGGAGAACTAGAGGAGCAGGTATGGCATGCGGAAGGCCTTTACGGACCAGCCATCAAGAATATTATCGGCTGGCTAGAAAAAGCAGTTGACGTGGCCGAAAATGAAGCGCAGGGTAAAGCGCTGGAACTATTGATCGAGTACTACCGGACCGGAGACTTGAAAACTTGGGATGATTACAACATTGCCTGGGTACAAGCCACGGAGGGAGATATCGACTATATCAACTCTTTTATCGAAGTGTATCAAGATCCAATGGGCCTCAAGGGGTCCTACGAAAGCATCGTTCAAATCAAAGATTTTGATGCTTCTGCGCGGATGGAAAAAGTAGCGGCCAATGCACAGTGGTTTGAAGACAATGCCCCCTTTCTGCCAGAGCACAAGAAGAAGGATGTGACTGGGATTTCCTATAAAGTCGTCACCGTAGCTGGAGAGGCGGGTGATGCTTCCCCATCCACCCCCATTGGAGTAAACCTGCCCAATGCCAACTGGATTCGTCAGGAATATGGTTCTAAATCCGTGAGTTTGGGGAATATTGTGGCGGGCTACAGCAATGCGGATGGTCCCGGCCTTCTGCAAGAGTTTGCCAATGATGAGGAGGAGATCGAGCGAAGTAAAGCGTATGGCTCACTGGCATCTAAGCTGCATACCGCTTTACATGAAGTCGTTGGCCATGCTTCTGGCCAATTGGAGGAAGGTGTTGCCACCCCCGGAGAAACCTTAAAGCAATATGCCTCTCCTTTAGAAGAGGCGCGTGCTGACCTGGTGGCATTGTATTACATCATGGATCCGAAACTAATTGAACTAGGCCTTTTCGAAACCTTAGATGTAGGTAGAGCGGAATATGATTCTTACCTTAAGAATGGACTAATGTTGCAATTGCGGAGGATTGAACCTGGCAAGACTATTCAGCAGGCACATATGCGTAATCGATCCATGGTATCTCATTGGGTGTATGAAAAAGGAAGTGCTGCTGGGGCCATCGCTATTGAGCAGCGTGAGGGAAAGCGCTACTTGGATATCAAAGACTACGACAAAATGAGATCCTTGTTTGGAGAACTACTTAGAGAAGTTCAACGCATTAAATCACAAGGTGACTTTGAAGCTGGGAAAAGTCTAATTGAAGATTATGGCGTCCAGGTGGATGCCGATATTCACAATGAGGTGTTAGCGCGATCTGAAAAATTGAATATTCCGCCTTACGGGGGATTCATCAATCCTAGACTGGTGCCAGTCACAGACGATGAGGGAGAGATCACCGATGTGAAGGTGGAGTATCCCGATGATTTTACGGCACAAATGTTAGAATATGCCGAGAAGTACAGCTTCTTGCCGAAATACAACTAGTAGCTGATACGTCAGCAGATAAAAGACTGAGGTAGGAGTTTTCCTTAAGGGTAAATGTGCACTACCTCAGTCTTACTTTTTCCACCCTTCCCTTTTAAGAAAAACCGAGCTGTTATGACCAAATGCCTGAGCTTTCTAGGCCTTGCTTCTGTTTTAGTCCTACTCGCCTGCCAAAGTACAAAACTGCTGCCCGTTTACCCCTTAGTAACCAGCCCCCAAGATAGTCCTGACCTAAGCGTTTTCAAGCAATTACTGAAGAATAAGCGAGTAGTAATGCTAGGAGAGTTCTGTCATGGAGCTAAAGAAATTAACCAACTGAGAAAGGATTTCATCAAATACCTTCATGAGGAATTAGGGTATGAATTAGTACTTTTTGAGTCGGGAATAGGAGAGGGGATTCCTATAGAATATGATCGAACCGAACTCACGGCCGCACAAATGGTGACAGCAGGAGTAACTGGGCCTTGGCATACGGAAGATTACGTGGAAATCATGGACTATATCAAAGCAACCCCTGCTTTGCATGTCGCTGGCTTTGATGTGCAGCGCACGGGGACAAGTTTTGATAAATGGTTACAACAAGTTTTACCAGTCATCACCACCCATCCGGCTAGCTATGAATCGGTAGAAGTTCTTTTTGGGGAAATGCTCCGTCAGTTTCGCAATCGGAAGGTAAAGGCAGACCAAGCATTGGAAGACAAGCAAAGTCAACTTACCCAAATGTACCAAGAGTTAGCCGAGCTACTGGTACAGCATAAAGTAAGTCTCGTCAAAGAATGGGGCGAAAACAGAATAGCTTTGGCCATGAGAACGCTCAGCAACCGCCTTGCCTATCTGGACTATTTTATGGATTTCAAACGAACCAATGACTATCGAGCCCGTTGGTCGGCAAGAGATTCTCTCATGGCTGCCAATACCCTTTGGTTAGTGAATGAGTTGTACTCGGACAAGAAGGTCATCATCAATGCTCACAATTTCCATATCTCCAAGTACAATGAAAAAGAACGCACGATGGGAGAAATGCTTGCCAAAGAGTTGGGCAAGGAACTATATGCAATTGGGGTCTTTGGAGGAAAAGGCAGCTATGCGAATAATAGCCGAAAACCAGAAGAGATGAGCTTGACCAAAGCCAAGCATGATATTCAGCAAATCGTGCTACAATCTCCACATAAGGTATCTATCTTTCCGATCCCAAGTACTCCGCCATCCACCCAAGATTGGCTGTTTGAGCCAATCTTGGTGAATCATAGTTTTATCAGTTTGGAAAATGACCGGGAGTTAATTCCAGCTCAGGCCTTCGATGCGATTATCGGGATTAAGAAGATTTCTCCCCCGAAATACATCAATTAGCTTCTTCTTCTTCATTATATTCTTGACCAGGAACTGGGCTAATCTCTTTCAGTTCCTCTCCTTCATATGAAAAAAGATAGTACCAGCCTTCAACCTTGGGGTTAGGGCCTAACATCGTCTCATCTTCGGCCAAATCTGCTGGATCTTCCAACAGATTTGCTGGAATCTTTATAGATGGAGTTTCTTCATCATTAGAGACATAGATGATTTTATCCGTTCCGTCATCCATCATGGTAAAAAAGTATTGCATGTCCGCTGGGAATTGAGCGGCGCCCTGATATTGAGCCAGTGCAACCCTATCATAGATTTTTTGTCCGTCGATCAAGTTGATCTCAACGACCGCACCATTTTCATCTTTGCCCAAGGTGAATTTCTTACCGATTAATGTTGACTCAGCACCCGGAGGGCCTTCTAGATCTTCATCGTTCTCCAAAAGGTCCACAGATTTTTTAATCTGGGTACCTTCCTCATTCCCTTCGGAAATCATGATAGCCTGCCCTTCTTCTGTAAAGAAGCGGTACTCTGTTTTACCTGCGTAGACTGCTGCTGATTCATAAAGGGCTTCTACTTCCGTACTGGTAGCAACTTCCTCTTCCGGAGCATCAGTTTGATTACCAACTTCAGAGTTCGCACCTTGACAGCCTATTAGTAAGAGGCTCAAGAACAAGCCAAGAGATAAAATTGGACTTCTCATAGTATTTGGTGTTGATTGTTAAATAAGAGGGTAATGAATCTACGGTAAAAGTAAGGCTACTACTGAGGTCTTAGGACCACATTTTGATGTGGATAAAAACAACGCTAAACGTCAAAAGACTATAGCCTTAGTATGTTAAGGCCAACATTTAACTTGTGATACTTAAGGATAAATTATAATTTCATTCTGTGATTGATTGCTCGTGAGTAAGGATTCTCTTATAATCTGCTAAAGAATCACAAAAAATAATCCCATGGTTTCAAGAACAACTATCCCACTGGTCTTGGGTATTTGGCTATCTTGCCTTTCCACCCTTCCCGCTCAAGACCTTAACCTCGCCTTACAATCAGATTTCTTTTCCTTTGCCAATGTCGTAACTCCTGTAGAAGGAGATCAATGGCTCGTGGGCGGCGAGGTAGGTCGCTTTTATGGTTTCCCTGCTTTTAGCCCCTATCTAGCCATGATTGATGGTCAAGGTAACTTGATTTGGGAAAAGCGTATCACTAATATCTTGGGTACGGAACGGGGCTTGGTAAACAAGATCATCCCCACCATCAAAGGCACCTTCCTGGTACTCGGGGAAGCTTCTGGCTGCGACTATGGCCTACCGGGCTTTATCGCGGAATATGATATTGAAGGAAATCAACTCTCCTTTAAAGAAGTGTTTGAAGTGGGGCAATTGGCGGTTCAGTTGCCCTCAGGAGATTTGCTAAGCGGGCATCCTCAGTGGAGCAACTTTGGCCGAGTGGATCTAGATGAAGGACTGATTTGGGAACAGCAATTATATTTTTCGCATCAGTTTCGATTGCGCGACCTCGCCTTGTCCCCAGATGGACAGGCCTATGCCTTAGGGGAACGATGGTTGTTTCAGTTTGATCCTGAAGAAGGAGAGATTCTTGTCGATATTCCGATCGAGGCCGGAGTAAAACTATTGAGTTTGAAAGACCAAAATGGCATTTGGCTACTACAAGAAGAGAAGTTACAACGTTTTGATGCGGAGCTGGAACTCATCCGTGAAATAGAGTTAAACTCGAACATAGAGTACTACGCCTTGCAGGAAATTAATGAGGAAATCTATTTAATGGGAAGGAATGCCAATCAGGAAACCGCCGTTCTTGTCTATGATGAAAACCTAGATCCTCTCCGTGAATTCAACGTGATGGATAGGCATTTCTTAGTTGAGGACTTGGCCTACCGAAATGGCGAATTGATTTTTGTGGGAAACAAAATTGCCGGTGAATTTGAAGGAGAGCTGGATATGTATTATGGAGAGTGGCCCTTTCGGGTGAAGGGGAGCCATATCTTTACACAAGCATTTGACACGGTAGGACAACGAGTAGAAAACCAGTTGGATATAGCCGTTGAAGGCATTTCATACCAAGGCACACCGACGCCCGAAGAATTGGGCTACGATTGCCAAAGTATCAGCTTTCCTGAGGTCGAAGTTAAGATTGAAAACAAAGGGGAAGAAGTCCTGGAAGAAGTCTCCCTTAATAGTCGCTTCAATCGTTGCCAAGGCATTTGTGCCTCGGCCTTTACTTACTTTTACACCTTTGAGAACTTGAACCTGGCTCCCGGAGAGAGTATCTCACTTCCGGTTGGAGATATTCACGCACCGGGTATTCCGGAACAAGATGAGGTGGAGTTGTGCTTTTGGATTAGTAAACCCAATGGCAAAATAGATAGTCAAGGAGCCAATGATATTAGCTGCCAACGACTGCTTATTAATGATGTATCTGATGTTGGGGAAAAGGAGGGGTTAAGCTTATTTCCAAATCCTACGACAAGACTGCTGAATCTTGATATGGATCAGGGACTTAGAGCGGATCAGGAAGGGCGCATTTATAATACCTTAGGGCAAGTATTGCATACCTTTATAGTTCCGCAGGGCATAAATCGAAAGCAGTTAGATATTCAGCATTTAGCTCCCGGAAGTTATTATCTATCCTTAGGAGATCACAACAAAAAGTTTATCAAGTACTAGCCTATATGATTCCCGACTAGGGGAATACTTGAAGAGTAGGGGGGGTGGGTGCATGCCACCAAGGGCTGTTGAAAAAGCAAAATTAGGGGAAATGGGGGTGAATGTTTGTAAGTAGAACACCGACCTATTCGGGAGGTACTACTTTAAATTCAGCCCTCTTCTCGGCATGCACCGGGTCAAGTTGGTACTTGACGGACTACAGAGGATCTTATCTTCCGCCGCTCAGGAATTCCATGGCTACGTTATGCTGTGCGGGCAGGAATCCATAGATGTCAGTCTCGGGGTGGAAGGTGAACCAGGCGAACCAATAGGTGTTGACGGTGGGGATTAGCCTGCCATTGAGGTCGCTGATTTCTGCGGTACGTGTGAGCGCGTCGTAACGAATTTGAAGTTGGACGCCATTAAGCTGATCCTGGATCGGCTTTTGACTGGCACTAGTAAGTAAGGCCATGGGATAAGCCCGATACTCACGGCCGATTCGCACACCAACCACTTTTTCCTTCAATTTCAGTTTCTTGTCTCTGTACTCCACCGGGAACATCGTTTTGCTGGTGTTATCTGCGTAGAGGCTGTAGGGATCCATCTCATAGTTGCGATGGAATCCGGTATTGGGGGAGAGTACACGCGTGTTGGGGTGGCGTTTTTTCCAAGCCCCCCAGGTCGTTTTTTGGACAGGAATTTGCAGTAGTTTTTTACCGGATGCCTTACCCGTTACTGCTTTTCCCAGTAGTTGAGACCAAAGAGACTCGGTTTCCCAATCGTAAAACAATAAGTTGTTATTATAGAGCAGGCCGGATACCCCAAAGGTCTGAGGCTTTCCATTTAACATAGCTGAAAACGCCATGGCATTGGCACAGAGCGGGCTATAGGTGACAGCCACAGGCTCATCTCCAAAGCGATCATTGACGATTTCATGGTAGTTCATGATCTTGATCGGGTAGGCCTTGGCCACGCCATTGACGTATACCCCAATCACTTTTTCTTGATCATGCAGGAAGTTACTACGATCAGCAGGTAGAAAATTTGGGTTTTCAAGAGAAGGAATACCTTCTTTTCCTGGGCCAGCTTGGAAGACCGCTGTTAAGGGGATTTCTACATTGCTGAGTTCGAAACCATTGTAAGAACAATAGGTCTCAATTTGACTTTGCTGTTGGGAAATGACTTGAAATGGGAGCGCGAGCAGAATAATTACAAAAAGCGTAAACTGTTTAATAGTGCTCATAGAAATGACTTTTAAAAGGTGTAGTTAAATTTGTTTCAATTTGCTTTACACCTTTGCCAAAAGCGTGCCAATCTATGAAGTAATTATTTAATGTGTTTAAAATTAGTGGGTAAGATACTGGAAATCAATAGGTAAGAAATGTGATATTTTGTGCAATTAATTAGAGTTATGTAGTTTTGTACAGTTGTGCCTAGCTTGAAATTACTCACAACTATACAAAACATACTCCATTTTATACGTAGTCATCTAATTTCATCTCCATCTCCTTATCGAGTAAATGAAGATCAGATAGTTTGAACATGACTAGGGAAACACCCACCGCAGCTATTAGTGTGCCTGCCACAGATCCGATGCCAGGAATGAGCATCGCTAAGTATAAGAATATACCGGCCGCTAAAGCCACGCCAACGTATCCTTTCGAATACTGTAAACTCTCTTTGATGCTCATCTCAAACTGCTCGTGGTAGTTATCGAGGATAGCAAATCCCAAGAAGAAACATTGTACAACAAAAATCAATGTAGGTTCTAGTACACCAATAGGATCAAACATACCAAAGGCGAAGGCAATCATATTGGTGGCGATATTTTCCAGTACCCAGGAAAGGAAGGCAATTTTGATCATCCGAATTTGGGCCTCCACAAAGTCTTTAAAACTTGACTGACTGGGTTGACCCGAAAGAATTTCCACAGTTCTTCTAGCAAAGTGGAAAATGACAATTTCCAGGAGGATCAGGACGATATATTTACTACTGCTGGAGAATAGTAGGTCATACCCCTCATGCATCACATCCATGGCCAATACCCCCATACTACTAATAGCTTCCAAGGGGTCATCCACATTGGCTCTTCCCATCCAGCCCATTACCACACTAAAGAATTTCAAGCCCAGCAGGCCTCCCACGATGAGGAGACCGCGCATCACCCAGCCATATTGTAGTAGCCCTTTCCAAACTTTGTGTTCTCGGATAAAGGAAACCGATTTTACTAGGGATTGTGTGGTATTTCGAAATTGATCAAGGTACTCTGAGATAGATCTAAATTGCATAAAAATCGAGTGTTCTGTATACTAAGGTTTAATTAGATGTATAGGGAGAGTCCGATTGAACATGAAGTTATCTAAAGCGTTTCTTGTAGTCCAGTAAGAGACTGTAGCTAACTTCTACACCAAAAATCGGAAATTGCTACCAATAATCCAATTATTTGGACAACCCTACCGATTTCTTAGACTATCGGATCGAATAAAAGGTTGCAGGTTCTAGGCCGGCTTTTACATGGCTCCTTATGAAGTTCTTATAGTAAAATTTAAATAATTTGATCCAGCCCTCTATTTTAGCGGCAAAAAGCGATGGATCAGGTGAATACTTATGTAGAAAAAGGGGTTCAAATGGTGATGGACTATGCTCCGAAGGTGGCGCTGGCTATCTTGATGCTAGTCATAGGGCTCAAAATCATTAACCGTCTTGCTAAACTTGCTGTAAAGGCAATGGAAAAAGCGGGGCTGAATAAAAACATTCTGCCCTTTATTAGTTCGATGGTGAGTGTGTCACTCAAGTTACTCTTGATATTTAGCGTTGCAGAAGTGGTGGGCGTTGATACTACTTCCTTTATCGCCGTTTTGGCAGCAGCAGGTTTTGCAGTTGGTTTGGCGCTGCAGGGGAGCCTGAGCAATTTCGCTGCGGGTATCTTGATCTTAATATTTAAGCCGTATAAGATAGCAGACTGGATTGATGTCCAGGATAAATTTGGCAAGGTAGAGGAAATCCAAATCTTCAATACCATCATCGTCACACCGGGACAAAAGACCCTGATTATCCCTAACGGGCAGGTGGTGGAAAGTGTGGTGACCAATTTTTCAAAGAAGGGATATACTCGTTTGGAATTGAACGTGACGATGCCCTATGCGGAAAGTTTTCCGAAAGTCAAGGATATCATCCGAGAAGAGTTGAGGAAGACACCGCTCGTCATTCAAGACATGGAACCAGAGATTGGGATCGAGAGTTACGATAGTCACAACATCATTCTGGCCGTTCGTCCATTTGTCCGCCCGGATGATTTCTGGGAGGTTACCTTCGACGTACACGAGCGAATTAAAGCTGCTTTCAACCGAAACGGAATCCAAGTGGCCTACTCCGAAGGAGTGGAAATGGGTAAGATCGGAGAATAGTACACTTAATTTATATCTATGGATCATGGCTTCTTCTTCGCAGGATTAGCTTTCATCGCGATGCACGAAATGGATGCGATCCGCTGTAAAGAATGGAGGATCTTTCCTGGATTATCCTTCCTCAATGATTATTGGGGGATGATCGTTTTTCAATTTGCTCATATCCCCTTATTCATTTGGATCTTCGCTGCCATCTACAGTCAAAATGAAAGCTTCATTAGGGGCTTCGATCTGTTTTTGGTCGTGCATTTGATACTTCATATCCTATTCCTTTGGCACAAGAAGAATGAATTCAAAGATTGGATATCTTGGGCCTTGATCATTGGGGCTGCTTTTTTTGGCTTGCTCGATTACCTCACATTCTTTCAATCCTGATAACGTCTTTGCCATTGCTCAAAGGTTAGTTTCCTACACTTTACGACTATGAAATACTTCATTGCCCTTACTTTTTGTTCTGCTTTCACCATTCTTCTTCCTGCTCAACAGGCTTTTCTAGATGAATTTCAGCAAAAGTGGAAAAATGCGGAGGCCTACACCTTGGAATCCATTGAATTGATGCCCGAAGAAGCATTGGATTATAAACCAACAGAAGAGCAGCGGTCCTTTCGAGATCAGATTATCCACTCTTGCAGAAATATGATCTGGCTGAGCAGTAGTTATCTAGGTGGAGACAAATCTGGAATTGATGTAAACCAGAAAGGCTTGACTAAGGCCGACCTGATTGATTTGGTCAAGACCTGCTTTCAGCGTTCAGGAGAGGCAGCAGCAAACTTAAAGCCGGACGACCTCGAAGAAAAAGTTTCCTTTTTTGCTGGTCCCATGTCCAAAAGACAGATCCTTGTTTTGATGAATGATCATTCTACTCACCATCGAGCGCAAATGCTAGTCTATCTGCGTTTGAAAGGCTTAACTCCTCCTAAATACCGTGGATGGTAACTCCCGTTAGCCATTGTTGTAGGTGAAACATAGGGCAACAACAACTGAAAATGACTCAGATGTAACCAAAGAGCAAGGATTTGAAACCTGTGCACAAACGCTGTCCCTTTCCTTATCCTACCTTTACATTGGTTTTTGAACATCCGCTTTTCTATCTTTATCAGATTGACCAAGATTTAATTCAATCGCCATGTTAAACCTCAAAAAGATGTTTTTCAGGCTGTTCATCCTATTGGGTGTATGTCTGATAAGTTCGGCCCTTTATTATCCATTTTTGGAGTCAACCCATTTGGGTGGAACCACGCAATATTCATTGGATAATCCCCCAATGTGCGCGCCTAGCACAAATTTTGAATTTGACAACATCGCTAAGGGAGCGCCTCTTGCCCCAGTGCTGAACTATAATTGGGATCATAATTTTCCCATTACAACTCAGTCTGCCGAAGCACAAAAATTCTTCAATCAAGGCCTCTTCTTCACCTTCGCCTTCAATCACGCCGAAGCGGAACGCGCCTTCCGAGAAGCCGCTCGCCTGGATCCCAATTGCGCCATGGCACACTGGGGCATAGCCTTAACCTTAGGACCAAATATTAATCGCCCCATGCAGAAAAGTGTGATGGCCGATGCCTATGCAGAAGGCCAGGAGGCCATGAGCTTACGCGAAGGCTCTACCTTAAAAGAGAAAGCGTTGATTGAGGCGATGGCCCTGCGCTATGCTGAAACGCCACCTACTAGTCGTCAAGCATTGGATCAGGCTTACGCCGATGCCATGCGATTAGTCGCTCATCAATACAGAGAAGATGTCGACATCCTGGCACTTTTCGCGGAATCTCTGATGGATACCACGCCTTGGGACTATTGGAAAAGGGATGGTACCCCTAAATACGTTACCCAGGAAATCCATCGCACCTTGGAGTATATCATGGCAAAGTCCCCTGACCATCCAGGAGCCAATCACTACTATATCCATGCCATGGAGGAATTCGAGCCAGAGAAGGCAGAAACTAGCGCCGATCAGCTAACTAAAAGTAAATACGTCAGCGGCCATCTAGTACATATGCCTTCGCATATCTACGTGCGTTTAGGCCGATACCAGGATGCCAATATTGCCAATGAAGGAGGGATTTCCTTAGACGAAGATTACATAGAGCAATGTCAAGCGCAGGGATACTATCCTGCTCTATATTATCCGCACAACCTTCACTTCTTATGGTTTGGGGCGAGTATGAGTGGACAGAAGGCCTTAGCCACCGAAGCGGCTCAAAAAACAGCAGTCAAAGGTGCTGGGCAACGTTTTCAGGTCATTCCTTTGTATTCCATGTTGCGTTTTGGGGAATGGAATAAGATTTTAGCGGAAAAGGCGCCAGCCAATAATCATCCCTATAGCAAGGTACTCTGGCAATATGCCCAGGGTATGGCTTATGCCAAAACAGATAAATTGACGGAGGCTAAGCTGGCCCTGAAAAAGGTTCGTAAGCTTTTGAGGTCTCGATCTCTAAAGAAACTTCCGAGAGGATTCATGCCTTTCCAGGACTTAGCTAAAGTGTGCGAATTGAGCTTGGCCGGAGAATTGGCTGGTTTGAATAATGAGGTGGATGAAAAAGTGAATTTGCTGGCCGAGGCCGTTCGTATCCAGGATGGGTTTCGATATTCTGAACCTCCATTCTTTTACATGGAAATGCGACAGGCTTTGGGTGCTGCTTTATTAGAAGCAGATCGCCCCGCCGAAGCGGAAAAGGTATATCGTAAGGAATTGGCCCGTTTCCCTAATAATGGCTGGTCCCTGTATGGATTGAAGGAGAGTTTAAAAGCACAAGGAAAAACAGAGGATGCGACCAAGACTCAACAGCAGTTTGAAGAAGCTTGGGCGAAGGCGGATGTGGAGATTACGGCTTCAATCATGTAGAACAGAATAAGGGTAAATCCCGAACCCACCCACTTCAGTAAGCAGTCTATCGCATCATAAGCTGCTGAAGTGGGTTGCTTTCACACTCAACAGAATACCTAAAAGCGCTCAACAATAAATCCCTCTTAGGAAGTGATGAACTGGTAGAGCCGAGCCGATCTCGGTTTAGGTTGAACATCTGTTTTCAACAGGAGTTTGACTGTGGAATTATTCATTTGGCTAAGCATTGTGTGTGTGCCCTGGCCTGGGATCGGTATGTCAAGTTTCAGTATAGTCTAATAAATTATTCACCATAAACTGTAAATAGTCATGAAAGTACTTAGTCAACTAAGTTTTGTAGCCATTCTTTTTTTAACCTGCACCAACTTATCAGCTCAAAGTAGTGAGTATGAAAAAACTAAAGCAGAGATTATTAAGGCTTTGGGTGTAATGCCAGGCTTTGTAGATGAGGTCCCCAAACAATTGCTGCCGATGGCTTGGGAACATTTCAATTCTTCGAATAATCCTGAGAATCAGATTCCAGCAAAATATATGGAACTGATCAAGCTGGCGGTTTCTGCCCAAATCCCCTGCCAGTATTGTGTACACGCACACAAAGTAAATGCCGAATTAGCAGGGGCCAGCGAGGAAGAAATGAAGGAAGCTGTCATGCATGGGGCTTGGGTCAGACACTGGAGCACCTTAGCGCAAAGCACGACTCTCGACCTGAATACCTTCAAGAAGGAATATAAAGGGATCGTAGAGTACATGATGAAGCAAGCGAAGAAATAGTCGCCCCGGAAAGAGCCATTCATAGTGGAACGATTTCTCCTTTGAATGCATAAAGAGCATTGTTTCGGATAAGCTGTTCCCAACAGGATGGCGCTTTCTCATTAATTCACCATTGGGTATTTAAAACAAAAATGCAAAAATCACTAATTATGAAATTATACACCACTGCTCTCCGCGGCTGGCTACTTGCTACCTGTCTTCTCACATTTTTTGGGAATTTCTCCCTTGCCCAGGACCTGGCTCAAAAAGAAGGGAAGATGCTCAAGAATGTCTTCATTTTTAATTTTGGGGAAGATGTGGCAACGACGGGAATCGACTCCCTCAAAGCCGATTTTCTCTCTTTACCCGCACTAGTTGATGGAATGGTTTCCGCCGAGTGGGGAGTAGACCTAAAGAGTGCGCAAAAGCATTGCCTCATCTTAACTTTCACCACTGAAGAAGCGCAGCAGCGATATGGAAACCATCCTATTCACAAGGCTATTCCCACGAAATATGCGCATTTGCTGAAGGAAGATTTCAAGATGGAAATCGTGAATTTTTGGGCAGTACCTTGATTAGTCCATCCATGGGTGTTACCCAATATGTATTGAGCCTACTATTTAATCTTAATTGCAACCAACTTATGAGATATAATCATTTCACCTACTTGTTGATGGTCTTTTTAATGGCTATCTCCTGTGAGTCACCAACAACACCCTCAACCGATCTTACGGAAACAAACGACCCCTTGGAAGGAGCCTGGGAATTTGTATCTAGTAAAGTTACTTTACCTGATACCACGATCATCTACGATAGTCAGACGAACCAAAAAGGACTCTTTATCATGTTGGACGGACGCTTTGCCTTTGTGAGTACTAGTCCAGATAAAGCGAATTTGACCTATGCAGGACACGGAAGTTATGCCATCGAAGGGAAAACGTTTACCGAAAAAACCGAGTTTCATTCAGTCACTTCGTTAAATGGAAAAACCATGAGATGGGAATATGAAATTAAAGGGGAACAATTAACCAAGCGTGGGACACTTCCTGTCTGGCCGGAAATTAAGCCCTTTGCTGGAGATCAGACGGAAGTTCAGTTTGAGGAAGTACGAAAACGAAAGAGCAGTTAAACGTATAATTTCCTCCCACTAGTGAGTAGGACTTTGGGGAGCTTCAAGCGGATAACGCTTGCAACTTCCAGCAAACAATAACACAACAAAGTACTGACATAAACATTCTCCTATTATTGTCTATCTTACCCTTGTCGACTGACAAACTCCGTAGACAAAATAGGAATGACCAACTACTTAAAATGGGGAGGGTTTTGCTTACTTCTACCTATCCAGTTTGTTTTTGCGCAAAGCACTACGGAAGTTTTACTCGTCGATCCCACCCAGGAGGAAATCTACCCTTTTTCGTACTTCTATTTTTGCGAAACGGATAGGGAGAATATAGATGATGAGTATTTCCTTGCAGACATTGATACGACTTGTTTCTCTCCTTATAGCCCTAGTGCGAAGTATTTGGCAGATCAGTACTTGACGAAAATTAGTCTTAGATCTACGAGTAGTTATGCACAGGAGATGATTTTAAAATTTGGGAAGTATGATTTGTTGACCACAAGTGTCATAATAGCAGAGGGGAAATTTTTAAGTATTAAGAAGGGGGGGCAATTCCTTAAGCAATCAGAAAGAGATTTAAGGGAAGGCAATAAGACAGCGATTTCATTGAAACTTTTACCCAACAAAACGTATGAAATATTTACGCTTGTTAAAAAACATTGGACTCATTTTCAGGAGGACTTAAACTTTGAACCCCAATTATATACAATCAAAAATTGGGCGGAAAAGGAACAAAAAAGAAGCTTTACAAATGGGTGTTTTTTTGGCTTAATGTCCTTGGGGTTCTTGTTCGTTTTATTTTTTTGGCTAAATTCTCCTCGCCTGGAATACTTCTACTACTTATTGTATTTAGCTGCTATTTTCCCAGGATTCATTTGTCTTGAAAATGTTGGTCATACTTTTATCTTTCCAGAAAATGTTATTGCAAGAGAATTTTTGGGATGGATCCCAGTCCTGGGGGTATGTAGCTTCTATATACTGTTTATTCGATATTATATTGATACACCAAAATATTTTCCCTGGTGGGATCGAATGGCCAACGTTTTTATTGTAGGTGGTATACTTTTGATGTTGTTTATTGTCTTAGTTCCCATAAGTCAATATACTTTTTTGTATGTCTATTTACGAATTCCCGTCCTACTTACCTCCTTATTTGCCACTTTTAGTGCGATCATTTTTTTTGTAAAGAAACCTTCTCAGTTAGGATTTTACTTATTGTTAGGTACCCTACTTTTTTTACTCGTAAATGGCTTTCATCGGGCCAATTTGCACTTCCAATGGATTAATCTTGGTGAGATCAATGCCATGTTTATGAGTTTCTTGTTAGAATTCTTAGTGTTTGCTATGGGCTTGGCTTATAAGATGCGTTTGGTGGAACAACAAAAAAAATGGGCCTTACAAAAACAGTTACTCATAGAAAAGGAAAAGAAATCTTTAGTGGAAGTTGATAAAACTAAATCGCGCTTTTTCGCCAATATTTCCCATGAATTACGTACGCCGCTCAGCCTCATTCTAGGCCCGCTCAATGATTTTAAAGAAAAACAGGTATGGCCGGAGACACAGGAAATGGAGATGATGCAGCGTAATGCAGAGAGGTTGCTCCAGCTCATTGATCAATTGTTGGATCTATCGAGAAAAGAAGCAGGGAAAATGGAGCTGTCGCGTCAACATCTTGATATCATTGATTTTCTGAGGAGTCATCTGGAAATATTTCAGTCAAGGGCCGCTGGTAAAAACATTAATTACACTGTTACGCTTCCCTCTAGTCCGATTTGGCTAGATTTTGATCCAGACAAACTAGAAAAGATTATTACGAACCTATTATCTAATGCTTTTAAATTCACACCTCCTGATGGCCAAGTGGCAGTTTCCTATGAATCCGAAGTGAAGGAAGGGCAAGCCTTTCTCATATTGATTGTTAAGGACAGTGGCATAGGAATTTCAATCCATGAGCAAGAACGGATCTTTGAACGCTTTTACCAAGTGGAAGATGTAACTAGCTTCTCTTATGAAGGTACAGGAATCGGACTGTCCTTGGCCCAGGATTTTGCCGAATTGCATGATGGGTACATTGAAGTCAAAAGTCGCCCTGGTGAAGGGGCCTCTTTTCGATTGTACATGCCTGTTAAGGCCTCCTCGCTAAAGATGGAGGAACAAAAGAAGGTGGTAATGAATAGTCCGGTGGTCCCAACATCTAGTCAACCTGTAGAGGAAGTTGATCGTCCTGAATCTGATGAACTTCCGCTGGTTCTTTTGGTGGAGGATAATCCAGATATGCAACAGTTTGTCTCTAGTCGGTTAGAAAGGGGATATCGGCTGATAATAGCATCTGATGGCAAAGAAGGGCTGAAAAAAGCTGTTGAGCAGGTACCCGATCTCATTATATCGGATATCATGATGCCAAAAATGGATGGATTGAACTTGAGTAAAGCGTTAAGGGAAAATTCGATGACCAGCCACATTCCCTTGATTCTGCTAACTGCTAGAGCAGGACAAGATGAAAAGATAAAAGGCCTGGAAACGGGGGCGGTGGAGTACCTATCGAAGCCCTTCAACACAAAGGAGTTGTTGATCAGAATTCAGAATTTAACCCAAAAAGCCATGGCAATGCGAGAACGGTTCAGTCGGCGGGTTGTTCAATTGGAGCCTGATCAAATTAAAGTTAGCTCAGTCGACGAAAAATTTTTGAATCAATTGACTGCCTTTGTTGATGATCAACTTGACAACCCAAACTTAACCGTGACACAGATTGCTTCAGCCTTGGCTCTTAGCAGAGTACAGGTACATCGTAAAATGAAGG
>JAHQWA010000127.1 GCA_019634045.1 Saprospiraceae bacterium | reverse complement strand
GTGGCGATTTGGAAGCAGATGTATCCCCTACCGACGCTGTTTGTAATGAAGATGGCTTTATTTGGGTGTCCATCAAAAATGGTAAAGCACCCTATAAAGTTTATCTATCCGGCCCAGAAAGCACGAATATTTCCCTTTCTCAAACGACCTTTAAGCTATCTAATCTAGAACAAGGAACCTACACCCTCTATATTGTAGATGCCAATGGCTGTGCGGTCACCAAGAAAGCAACCGTGCAAAAGGCGGAAAGCAATTTCGATGCAGACCTGACCCCCTTCCCGGCTACTTGTTCCGAATTGGGTTCTGTACATGTTGCTACCCGCAATGGTGTGGCGCCTTTCCGAATTACTTTAAACGGCCCTGTGAGTGGCTCTGCTCAGGCCAATGGCAACAATTTTAATATCAAAAATCTACCTGGCGGCACCTACGAACTCACCCTCGAAGATGCCAATGGCTGTACCTTCAAAGACGCCTTCACCATCGGAGATGTAAGTCTCGACTTCGATCTTACTGTCAGTAATGGGATTTGTGGACAAACAGGCTCCATTAAGGTAGATGTGGCCATTGGGGAAGCCCCTTATACGATTAAATGGACTGGACCTAAACAAGGATCAGTCGATATCAGCTCCGACTCTTATACGATACCTGACCTGCTCAATGGAAGTTATCAAATCGAAATTATCGATGCGAATCAATGCTCTGCCTTTGAAGTGGTTAGTGTGAATAACGAAAGCAATCAATTGGCTACTGATGCGGTCGCCATTGATGGGACATGTGGTGAGAATGGTGCGATCTTAGTCGACATCAACAATGGGGCATCTCCTTATAGTATTAGTTGGACGGGAGTAGCAAATGGCAGCTTAAATACCACCAAGACTAGCTTGGATATTCCCAATCTACCAGAAGGACTATATAAGGTGGTCATTACAGATAAAAATAATTGTAGTGCCGAACACACTGTCTATGTCGATACAGAAAGTGCGCTTACTTTTACCGCTAGTGGCTTTGACGGTAGCTGTGGCCAAGATGGCTCTATCCGAGTAACGATCACAAGTGGTCAAGCTAACTACATCATCAATTGGGAAGGACCAATTACAGGGTCTGCAACCGTTACCGAGGAAGTATACGATCTCACCAGCCTTCCCTCTGGCTCTTATAATATAGCTGTCACCGATGCCAATGGTTGTGTGGATAACGCCGAAGTTAAAATAAAGAACGCTGAGGGCTTTTTGAGTTTGACTCCCGTGATACAGCCAGCTACTTGTGATTCGACCGGGGCTATGGCATTGACTGTCGCTGGTGGTAAAGCGCCATATGTTGTTGAATGGGTGGGCCCCATATCAGGGCAACTAGTAACAGATGCGGCAGGAAAACTGACGATTCCCGATTTGCCCGCAGGAAGCTACGAATTGTATGCTGTCGATCAAAACGGCTGCACAGGAGCACAAGCTGCCGTTATTGAAACAGAAGGAAGTGATATTAAAATAGCACTCAGTAATATAGATCCAATTTGTACTAAAACAGGAGGTATAGTCGTCAGTATTGTCAATGGGAATCCCAATTTTAACGTCACTTGGGATGGTCCTGTGAGTGGTACAGGCACAACTAGCACTTCCAACTTTTCTATTATTGACTTGCCAGCGGGCACCTATAAGGTAGCCGTTACGGATAAATTTGGTTGCCAGGCTATCAATCAGGTTACGCTGGTATCAAGCGGAGATTTAGATGTCACAGCTAAGGCGGCTGGAGCTGCTTGCGGACAAGGCAACATTGCCGTGCAACTTGATAAAGGTACGGCTAGTTTTGAAATCAGTTGGACTGGCCCAGTCAGTGGTACAGCAACGACCAATAACAAAAACTATCTAATCAATGATCTACCGGATGGAGATTATACAATTTCAGTAGTAGATATTAATGGATGTACCGACGAGGCCAAAGTAAACCTTTACTCTGGCGGACAACCGGAAATACTCGCTACTCCTAAGGTCGGTTTTTGTGGTGAAGCAGGGGGTATTGGTGTAAGTGTCAGCGGAGGAGCCCCGAACTTTTCATTGACCTGGGAAGGCCCCAAAAACGGCATTGCAACCGTTTCGGGTAATTACTTTGATATTACCGATCTTCCAAACGGAAAGTACCTCGTCACTCTAACCGATGCCAACGGCTGTAAGGACGAGGCAGAAGTTAATATCGTCAATGAAGTCACCAACCTGGAAGCCACTACCTCCATTTTGGCCAATAGCTGTGGACAAACTAATATTATATCCGTAGACATTACGGGTGGCCAAGCAAAGTATATTGTGTCTTGGAGTGGCCCACAAAACGGAGCAGACACCATATCAACGCTCAATTATCAAATCAAAGATCTTATCACAGGGACCTATCAAATTTCTGTCACTGATGCACAAGGTTGTCAGGTAATCCAAACTAGATCCATTCAACCAGCTCCTATTGACATTATGAAGCTCACAGCCTTTTCCGGGGTTTGCGAACAATTAGGATACCTGCAGGTAGAGATTCCAGGAGGTAAATCGCCTTATACGATTTCTTGGTCTGGCCCGGTAAATGGTACAACTTCCACGTCTGGAAAATCCATTAAGATCACCTTTCTTCCACGTGGTACTTATACAGTAAAAATAACCGATGCCAATGGATGCGCCGAAACAGAGGTGATTGACATTACCTATGAAGATAGTAGTCTTGATTTTACAGCAGAAGTGGAAGAAAATGAATGTGGGCAAAAAACAACCGCTTTAATAACCATTAATGCCGGACAAGCTCCCTATACAATTAAGTGGACTGGTCCAGAGAGTGGATCAAAATCAATTGGTAGTAGTATCTATCGAATCCCCGACCTACAAGTAGGGGAATATGAAATCGAGATCACCGATGGTCGTGGATGTATCGCCATAAAAGATCTTAAAGTTACGGATCCACCTCTCAAGCTGACTAGCATCGAGGCCGTTCCCGGTAATTGTGGTGCCCTAGGTCAGATCGTTATTGATATTAAGGGTGGCAAACCTAATTATGTCATCAGTTGGACAGGGCCTAAGAGTGGAACTGCTACAATTACAGGCAACTCCTATAGCATCAACGATTTGCCAGATGGAGACTACAACGTCACCATGTCCGATGCTAATGGCTGTGTTGAGACCGCAAAAATCACCATTCAAAACTCCGAAACATTAGAGGCTACAATGAGTGGCGTAAATGGAAATTGCACCAGTGCACCTTCCATTAATATTAATATCTCCAGTGGGAACCCTGGGTTTGTGATTGCCTGGACCGGGCCTACAACAGGCACGGCAACCATTACCAACTTATCCTATAAAATCGAAAATCTGGTAGCCGGACAGTACGATGTACAAATAACGGATGCCAAGGGATGCCAACAGTCGCAAACACTAAATTTGCAAGGCATTGCCAGTAATCTAAAAGTGGAAGCTACGGGAACCAATGGTTCTTGTGGGGAAAATGGTTTTATAACACTCAAGATTAGTGGTGGCACGCCTAACTACACCATCAATTGGAGTGGTCCGAGATCAGGCACCACTACCATAGACGAAACAAACTTCACCATTCCTCAGCTCCCAAGCGGGAAATATACGGTGGAGATAGTGGATAAGAATGGCTGTGCAGAAAGCTCTAGTGTGACCATTGTCAATCAAGCTAATTTGGCCGTTACAATCAAAGGTACCAATGGCATTTGTGGTGGCCTTGGTAATATTGCATTTGACTTTACAAGTAACCCTCCTTTTAAGATTACCTGGGCTGGAGCCAGTGCAGGAACTGCGGCGGTGAATAATAAATTTTATAACCTAGCTGATCTAAAATCGGGTCCGTATAACATCAGTGTCACCGATGCTAATGATTGTGTGTATACCCAAACGATTAACATCTATAATTCAGCTAATGACTTGGATTTCACTACCAGTACTACTCCTGGCAGTTGTGACAAGCCTGGCTCGATTGGGTTAAATATCGTTGGTGGCACGGCCAATTTTACAATCAAATGGTCAAGCCCGAATGCACAAGGTAATACCACCGTTAGTACGCGTACCTATACGATTCCGCAATTACCTGGTGGTATTTATCAAATTACTATTTCTGATAAAAACGGTTGTGAAACAACAAAGCAACTCGAACTCAAAAATATTGATAATACCGTAAAACTGACCGCTTCAGTTGAAAACCCGAGCTGTGCAGGCAAAGGTTCCATTACGGTTGGCGTGGATGGTAGTTTCCCCGATTTCACCATTAAGTGGACAGGACCTAGTTCGGGTTCTAAAGTTACAGGCAAAGGAAACTACACGATTGAAAATTTGAGCGAAGGTACCTACAACATTGAGGTCAGCGATGTAAATGGATGTAAGCAAACCACTATCCTGACCCTTATTGACAAAGCAGGCCAACCCAATGCCTTCTTCACGCATACGAGCAAGAACCTAACCGTTGATCTCTTACATACTGCCGATACCGGGACTTATCTATGGGACTTTGGTGATGGCACCACCAGTACCTCGCCTAACCCTAGCTACCAATTCTGCGAACCAGGCACCTATTTAGTATGTCTGACCTTAACGAATGACTGCGGTACAGCAACGTATTGTAGTAATGTTACGGTTAGTATCCCGGCCGATGTAGTAATCTTGGATATTGGTGAAAAAGTGGCCTCCGTTGCCTCTAAGGTACAAGTACCTGTGACGATGAGCAATGGCTCCATACTAGCTTCGCTAGCCGGTAGCCTGGAAATGCTTGATCCTACGGTAGCTGTAGTTAAAGGATTAGTACCGGGTCTGATTATGCCACAATATAATAACCTCAATCGTACCTTTACTTACTTCCATAATGGTGGGCAGGGAATTCCAGTACCCAATGGTACCATATTGTTTTATATTGAGTTACAGATTATCGGTGCACCTGGAAAAACTTCGGCGATTCGTTTTTCTGACACTCCGCTTAGTGTAGAAGTAGGAGGCCTAAATGCAAGTGGCCAAGCCGTCAAACTAGCACATGTCAGCCTCAAGGGAAGGGTAACTGTTGGTATATCAGCTTCCATTTCTGGTAATGTCAGGACCTATCAAGGGGATCCTATTCCAAATGCAGAGGTACAGTTGACCGGGACAGATATAGCATCTTCAGAGTTTACAGATGCAGCAGGGAAGTTTACCATTCCCGATCTGTCTCTTAACCAAGAATACACCGTTACACCGAAAAAGAATGACCTCCCATTCAATGGTCTTTCTACATATTCTTTATTCATTGGGCAGCGTTTTATTCTAGGACAAGAGCCTTCGCAGATTGCCTCTCCCTATCAAGTGATTGCAGGAGATGCCAATTGCAATGGGGCCTTTTCTACACTTGATTTATTCATCGTGCAGCAATTAATTATTGGTGCTACAGAAACGTTCACGTATTGTCCATCTTGGGTTTTTGTCTCTAGTGATAATCCCACCCCGACAGAATTTGATGCTTACAATGTTTTCCCCTACAAAGATTTCCACAAATTCAAGATTCAAAATGACACCACTGTCAGCTTCATTGGCGTCAAAGTTGGAGATATTTTGGGTTCTGCCAATCCAGACCCATTTGCAGGAGAAGAGATCGAAATTGAAGAACGCAATCCCACCTATTTAAACTTGAACACACCAAATCAGCAGGTTCGAGCAGGAGAGGAAGTGATCTTGGAATGTTCAAGTAAGGATTTCATTGATATTGTTAGTTATCAATTTAGTCTGGATTTCGATACACAGTTTCTAGAATTTGTCGAATTTCAGGGTGGCTCTACCAATGAACTTGCCCCAGTAATGGCCGGTGACAGATGGGCAGAACGCGGGCAGGTATTACTGAGCTGGTTTAGTCAACAAGGGCGTGGAATAGATGCCAATGTAGAGGATCAATTGTTTAGGGTCCGCTTTAAAGCACTTCAGGATATTGAAGATTTGAGCGAGTTAATCTCAGTCGAAGATCTTCCATTACGAGCAGAAGCTCATAGTGGAATGGGCGACCGATACAGAATTCAATTGGATTGGCTGGATAGTTTTAGTACCGATCCTCAAGTTCAACAATTACCATTTAAACTATACCAAAACATTCCCAACCCAGCTAGAGAGCGGACTGAAATCAGATTTGATCTTCCAGAAGCTAGTCTTGGAGAATTGAGGGTACACGATCACTTGGGCCGGCTTATCCAACGACAAACTGGAAGTTTTGTAGCCGGGCATAATCGCTTAAGTCTACCGATTGCTGATTTACAAGGGGGTGTTTATTATTACACATTGAAAGCGGGCTCGCATACCGCAACCCGTTCGATGGTCGTTCTAAAATAGTGATGATACGATGATTTGATGCATGCCTCCTCTTATTGGGATAGCATAGAAGCATCATCGCATCAAATCATCGTAGTATCATAGCATTAAAAGAATCCGATTTGCCTCTATGAGAAGAAACTATGTGTTGCTAATATTAGTGGTAGTGCTTTCTTGTTGTGTACAAGGCCAAAGCCAACAGCTTAGCCTAATCATACCAGATTCTACCGTGTCGCCGAATGATACGATCTCAGTCCCCATTAGGACTAAAGACTTCGATGAGATTGTTAGTATGCAGTTTTCACTTAGTTGGAACAGCGCTATTCTGGAATATGTATCTTTTGAAGATGGCGATATTGCCGGTATGGCCGTTGGTGATTTTCAGGCCTCCCTTGGAGAGCTTCGTCTTTCTTGGTTTGATGTGGAAGGTGAAGGGCAGACCCTACCTGATGGGAGCGCGATTACGTATCTAAAATTCGTTGGAAAAGGTGCCATAGGAACGAGTACACCCCTGACTTTTACAAATACACCACTTCCCATTCAGATTTTCCGTACTGGAACGGTTACTGGTGAATTTGTAGAATTAAAACTACAACCAGGTAACGGTGTCATTACCATTGTAGAGCCTAGTGCGATCAGCGTAAAAGAAACAGTGAGCCCACTTACCTGCTCGGGTGAGAATGATGGTAAAATCAGTATTGAAGTTACCGGTGTACAAAATTTTGTTATCAAATGGACAGGGCCCAACTTTACCAGTGACCAGGCCACTATTAGCGGACTTGCTCCTGGGGAATACAAGCTAGAGATCTCAAGTCCTGGCGGTAGCGTCTTGTATGAATCCACCAATACGCTCGAGCCCTCAGAAGGCATTACCATCACCAATATTGCAGCTGAAGATGCGGCTTGTACTACTGGTTTAGGCCGAGCTACTGTGGTTTTTAGTGGAGGTACTCCACCCTACCAATACGATGTCGGACATGGCCCCGGGACTGAGAGTAATT
>JAHQWA010000126.1 GCA_019634045.1 Saprospiraceae bacterium | reverse complement strand
ATCCAAAGCTGGGTGGAGATTGGGCATGCGATAGTGATGCTCTTGCGCGCTTAGGCCCAATTCCTCCATCCATTGCGTTAAATACAGTCGGGCGATCCGTCGCTCGGCCTGAGTCGTTCGGGCCTTAATAGTAGGTGCGAGATCTGAGCCTTCGGCTCCGGAAAGTAGAGCGACGATCCGTTCTTGTGATACGGTGGCTTGTTGCTGGCCAAAAATCGGTAGCCAGATGCCTAATAAGAAAACTAGAATTAGATAGATAATTAGGGTTCTCACGGTAGCTTTTTGCTTCAAACTTAGGGGCCGCGCCACTGTGGAGCAATTTTTAGTGACCTACACCTTATACTCGGCGGAAAACAATGCCTTTCGGATGACGAACGGCGTTCATAATGAGAATTGAGGTGTTGGCCCTAGTTAGCGGCCTATTCGTCCCTGAAATTGCATGCTAGCCGCGCTATCCGTAATTTTAGGGCCATGAAATGGATCTTAAGATATCGTAGATCAATTCTTTTGGCGGCCCTCTTGATCGTGAGTGTAATCGGAATGGGGCAATCCAAGAGCCGGTATGAATGGGCTATGCTGAAGATGTTGCCATCGGCTTATGCCTACGAAATATATTTCTGGGGATTCCAAGCCTTATTCATAGCGATAACAGCCTATATCGTCCTAAGTTGGGCCTACCGGAAATGGTTGGCTTACCAGCAACTCAAGCAAGAGCATGCCAAAGCTGAACTTGCCTTGTTGAGAAGTCAACTGGATCCCCACTTTTTCTTTAACACCCTCAATAATTTATACGGCCTAAGCGTAGAGGGTTCGAAACAGGCACCACAAATGATTCTTCAGCTGTCAGATATGATGAGATATACGCTGTATGAAGGAACAGCGGAATGGGTACCCTTACATCGAGAATTGGAGTATCTCCGTAAATATATCGCCCTACATGAACTTCGATACCATAAATCGGTAGACATAGACGTTCAGGTAGATTTGGGTGAGGAAGAAACCAAAATAGCTCCTTTGCTACTAATCGTATTATTAGAAAACGCTTTCAAGCATGGCGTGGAGCACCTAGTCAACCATGCCTTTTTGCGGGTTAACCTTCAGGCCCACCAGCAAGCGCTTACTTTTACGGTCGAAAACAACTTTGATCCTTCCGAAAAAAAGGGAGCGCGCGGAATCGGTCTCCAAAATTTACGGAAACGATTAGAACTACTATATCCCGCTAAACACCATCTAGAGATTCAACAACAAAAGGACATCTTTTTTGCTCAATTGAAGCTTAAGCTAGCATGATCAGATACGCTATCATCGATGATGAACCCATTGCTCATCGTATTATTCAATCGTACGGAGAACAACTTGCCCACCTGCAGTGCCAGGGGAATTGCTATAATGCCTTGGAGGCTATGGCCTTTCTCACTAAGCAAGCCGTAGACCTTCTTTTTCTTGACATCAATATGCCCAAGTTATCAGGCTTTGATCTCCTGCGGTCATTACCTCATCGTCCTGCCATCATCATTACCTCCGCTCATCAAGAACATGCGCTAGAAGGATACGAATGGGAAATTCTTGACTATCTTTTAAAACCCTTTTCTTTTGATCGTTTTCTGAAAGCCGTGAATCGCTTCCAGCCTATTAAACCCGTTGAAGGTTCAGTTTCTGTAGCGGATCAATACTTCGTAAAGGTGGGGAAAGCCTATCATCAAATCTCTTTGAAAGAACTCCTCTGGGTGGAGGCTCAAGGCAATTATTGTCGATATCAGCTAGCGGGGCGAACTATTAAAACACACCAAAAAATTTCAGCAGTTGAAAACCAATTACCAAGTTCTGCCTTCTTACGGGTACACAAGTCCTTTCTGGTGGCTACCGCAAAAATAGAATCCATCAACGGGAATCAGATTTTCATCCAAGATCAAGCCATACCCATTGGACAAACCTATAAGCGAAGCCTACTGCAGTTTCTTTCTAATTTTCGACAACTCGACTAAAGCAGGAACGGGAAAACTAAAGAAGGTCGATTTAGGAAAAGAGCAGGGCAAGACTTATCTTTCCACCGTTCACTAATCTCAGCACCATTCAATTCGACTCATCTATATGCAAACTGTTTCCTGGGGTATACTTAGTACGGCAAAAATTGGGAGAACTAAGGTGATTCCCGCTATGCAAAAAGGCCATTTCACTTCAATCGATGCCATCTGCTCCAGGAGCCTGGAGTCCGCCCAACAGACTGCCCAATCTTTAGGCATACCCAAAGCCTATGGCAGTTATGAGGACCTGTTGGCAGATCCGGCTATTCAAGCTATCTACATCCCCGTGCCCAATCATATGCACGTAGAATGGACCTTGAAATGCTTGGCCGCAGGCAAGCACGTTTTATGCGAAAAGCCTATCGGGCTCAATGCCGAACAAGCTGCCTATCTGATGGCAGAAGTCAATAAATACCCCCAACTAAAGGTGATGGAAGCTTTCATGTATCGTCATCACCCACAATGGGTCAAGGCTAAAGAATGGGTGGATAGTGGAGCCATGGGTCGCTTAGTGACCATCCAATCCACGTTCTCCTATTATAACGCAGATCCCAATAATGTAAGAAACCAGGCAGGAATAGGCGGTGGTGGATTATTGGATATCGGTTGCTATTGTATCTCTCTTTCCCGATTTATCACCGGGCAAGAACCCAGTCGAGTGGTCGGTACGATGGATGTAGATCCGATGATGAAAATGGATCGCTTGGCGTCAGGAATCCTGGATTTTGGGTCACTCACTTCTACCTTTACCTGCAGCACTCAGATGGCTCCTCATCAAGTAGTGCACATTTATGGTACAGAGGGGCGAGTGGAAATTGAGATTCCTTTTAATGCGCCTCAAACTACTCCCTGTCGAATCTTTCTACATAAAGGGGGGACTACGGAGGAATGTGTATTGCCTATAGCAGACCAATATACCATTCAGGGAGACCTATTCTCTCAAGCGATTCTAGAGGACAAGCCTGTTCCCACTCCTCTCTCCGATGCATTGGGGAATATGAAGGTGATTGATGCTCTTTTTAAGAGTGCCGAATCGGAAGCTTGGGTCAAAATATGAGAGCAAACTAAGTCTTGCTTAGGAGAGTACATCAACAACCTAAGTTTTGATCTTCAATATATTAAGATGAAAGGGATAATTCTGATACTCACAGGACTCCTTCTTTGGGGCTGCCAACCAGCGGAAGACTCCAATAGACAACCAGCGCCCAAGGATAAACCGAAGGTCAGTTTTACCTTCGATGATGGAATTACCACAGATATTTTGCACTATCAATTTGAGGACTGGAACGCCATGATCTTATCTTCCTTGAAAAAGGAAAAGGTCAAGGCAGCTTTTTTTGTAACTGGCCGCAATAAACAGGATGCGAAAGGAAGATTTCTTTTGAAGAGTTGGACAAAAGATGGGCATTTAATCGCTAATCATACCTATACACATCCAAGTTTCAACAGTGAGAAACTCAATACAGAACAGTTCGAAGAAGAGCTACAGAAGACCGATAAGGTTATTTCAAGCTATGACACCTACACTAAGCTCTTTCGATTTCCCTATCTAAAGGAAGGAAATACCAAAGAAAAGATTCAAGGGTTTCGCGATGTGCTCAGTCAACACGGGTATCGGAATGGACATGTGACCATTGACGCCTCCGATTGGTATGTCAATAGTCAATTGATACGGTATATGCGACAACAGGAAATCGATAGTGCTGAGGTCGCAAAATACAAGGACTTCTACTTACAACACATCTTGGAAAGAGCCCACTTCTATGACAGCCTTGCTTATCAGTTAACGGATCGACGTATCCATCACACTTTGCTGCTGCACCATAACTTGACGAGCGCTTTGTTTCTGAGCGATCTAATGGAGAAGTTCAAAGAAGAGGGATGGGAGTTGGTGGATGCAGACGTGGCTTTTCAAGACGACTTTTTTACCTACGTTCCCAGTACAAATCCGGCTGGCGAGAGCTTGGTTTGGTCTAGAGCTAAGGAAACGGGACATTTTGAAGAGATCTTAAGGTACCCAGCGGAAGACAGTCAATATGAAATTCCAAAGATGGAGGCCTTTGGGCTGCAAATTCAGGAATAAGAAAGCTGAGGCCCGATCGCTGTCTTCTAAGTCACTGCAATTAATTGTTCTAGAATGAGCTGGGAGTCAGTGTTGATAGTTCCAAGAATCCCACCTAGTTTATAATTGTCAAAGCCTAAGAAATATAACCCCTGATGGTATCCATCTGCGATCGGTTGTTTAGGGCAACCGTATTTGTCCAGCAATTCTTCTCCTCGTTCTAGGAAGTCTTCTACTTTTGCTTTATAGCCAGTGGCGAGAACGACCGCCTCTAAATCCTGTTGCCTTCCGTCTTTAAACTTGACCCCCGTTTTGGTGAACTGATCGATGTCTTTCATCACCTTTATCTTCCCTTCCTTAATGGCTTGTATTGTCCCGATGTCAACAATCGGCGTTTTCCCCGTTTCTCGTAGTTGTACAGCCGGATGCATTTTCGATGATTCAAGACCGTACTTGGATAAGTTTCCAAAGTACAGTTTACGAATTTGGGATCCTAACCAGTCTCCCAACCCCAGTGGGAGTTTAGCTAACTGCTTTGAGGTTACTTGCACTGGGCGACCATTTAGATCTCGTGGTACTACACTGATCGGATTTCTGACGGAGATATAAGTTTCCACGCCCTTTTCGCTCAAATCCAACGCCACTTCGGCTCCCGTATTCCCCATACCCACCACCAATACCCGTTTGCCCTCATAGGAGGCTGGGTTCTTATAGTTGACACTATGAGTAATTTGACCCTTGAAGGTTTCTTGCCCGGGCCAAGAAGGTATGTTAGGTATGCGATTAACACCTGTTGCAATGATCACTTTCTCAGCCAGGAAGCTCTTCCCAGATTGACTATCTACCAGCCAGCTTCCATCCGCCTGTTTACTAATTTTCGATATCTGTTGACCGAAATGAGGATGTATATCAAAATGCCTGGCGTAATCAGCAAAGTATTCCGTAAGGGTCTTTCGTGGAACATATAATGGATAGTGATCGGGGAAGGGCAGGTGTGGTAGGTGAGACCATTGCTTGACAGTATGCAAATGCAAACGATCATAGTGGTTATGCCAAGCATTACCAACGTTTTGGCTCTGTTCCACCATTTCAAAAGGAACTCCTGCTGTCCGCATTCGTCCGGCCATGGCAAGACCAGCAGGTCCGGCACCGATAATCAAGTGGGCAATCTTATCCATCTATTTGCGTAGCTTTTAAATTGTAATTCAATAGACCTACCAAGGTGAGGCTGAAATTATGGAGGTTTTCTGGAGAAAGTATAAATGTACGAATCGAGACGTAAGGATTTGGCCTCAATTTAGCTGTTTTTGTCACACTACCTACCGCTAGAAAAAGAAAAAGCAGGAGTATCTCAAAGAGACGCCCCTGCTTTTGCGTATGGTAACGAGCATTTTAGAGTTTAAATCAGTTCTGTGTTTACAATTCAGTAATTGGTCCGGTCTGCTGGCGCAAGCCAGGCAGGCTACAAATGTCCCTTTTTGGCTTATCCTTCGTTGCAGAACCAGGCTTGATAGCGCTGCTATCAGCCAGAACCTACGTCTCAACTAAGCAAAAATGAATAATTTTCGTCTCAAAGACTGAACTGTAAACTCTTAAAGAAAATAGCTCAGCTCATGTGATTAGGCTATTACCTACTTACGACAAACTGTTTTCTACCAATAATGGCGCCCGTAGAAGCATACAAGATGGCCGTATAGTGCCCTGCGGCCCAGTTGCGGACTTGTAACGTAGTTTGTCCTTGGATGGCCTGGCGTACTTGGGTTTGTCCGTTCAATCCGATGATCTGTAGAAAGGCTCCTTCTGTGCCTTGGTCTTGCAATTGAATCTGCAGCACATCGCTGACGGGATTGGGAAAGACGGTCAAAGCCGCTTCCAAGGCCGGATCATTCACATCATTGATGATCACACTGATAGTCTGACAGCTAATGCTAGAACCTGCAGCATTGGTCGCCATTAAACAGACCTCAAAATCGCCTGTAGCTCCAAACGTATGGGTTGGATTTTGATCGCTACTCGTAAATCCATCTCCGAAGTCCCAAGCCCAGCTAGTAGGGTCATTAGTGGATTGATCCGTAAAGGAATAATTTCCATTATCACCCATCGTGGCGGTAAAACTAGCCTGTGGGCTTAGCACTACCGTTAAGCTTTGGCAAGCGGTGTTGTCACCAGCTGCATTGGTGGCTGTTAGGCAAATATTGAAAGTCCCAGCAGTGATAAAGGTATGAGTCGGATTTTGTTCCGTACTGGTATTCCCATCTCCGAAATCCCAAGCCCAACTGCTAGGTGTATTGGTTGACAAGTCCGTGAAGCCATACAGTCCGTTGTCTAGGGTGTCAATATCGAAGCTGGCCACCGGAGCAAAGACTACCGTGACCATCTGACAAGCTTGGGTAGAACCTGTTTCATTGGCAGCCGTTAGGCATACTTCATAAGAACCAGGAGCAGCATAGGAATGGCTAGGGCTTTGATCATTACTGGTGTCACCATCACCAAATGTCCAGACCCAAGCATCGGGATTGTTAGCAGATAGGTCGTTAAATTGGAAGCTGCCATTCCCATTGTCTACGATCTCAAAATTGGCGACGGGAATCAAAATAACGGTTAAAGACTGGCAAACTGTATTTTCACCCACCTCATTCACAACGGTCAGACAGATATTGAAGGTGCCAGGGATATTGAAGGTATGAGCGGGATTTTGTTGGTCACTCGTACTGCCGTCTCCAAAGTCCCACGCCCAGGACAGCGGCGAATTCGTGCTGAGATCATTGAAGGCATAATTACCATTTCCAATGGTGTCGATATCGAAGGCTGCTGCCGGCGGAAGGAAAACTTCAATTTCTCGACAAGCCGTATTCGAACCGGTGCTATTGCTGGCGGTCAGACACACATTGAAGGTGCCTACGCTGGTATAGGTATGAATAGGATTCTGTTCTGTACTGGTGTTGCCATCTCCGAAATCCCAGGCCCAACTGAGCGGTTCATTGGTAGATCGATCTACAAAGCGGAAACTACCATCTTCGCGATCTTCGATATCAAAAGCCGCGGCTGGTGCAGGAATATTTGGAATAATATTCGAAATAAAGTCGACATCAGTGATCCGGCCCCCAGCATCTGTGGTGATGGTGAGTACGGGACCCTTGGCCTCTTTTGCTAACCACTCGTAGGTGAAAATAGTATCTACATCAGCCTCTAAAGGGAACCAAACCCCATTCGTTCTTACCTCCACCGTGTCAAAGGTGATGACCATTCGTTCTTGGCGCAACACATCAAAATCACCGGAAGGCATCCGCAGGGTTCCAAAAGCATCGACCGTTACATGGTTGAATTCTTCTTGGGTAATGCGCACGGAGTCTGAAAACACATCACTAAAGTCTGAAACATCGAATTTGCTAGTGTCCACATAAGCAGTTGTGGAAGTAGTCGGGTAGGCTAAGAGCCTTGGAACAGGATCAAATCGAAGTGCAAAAAAGGTGTCTACATCAAAAAAGTCAGAAACGATCCCCAAAAAGAACAAGCCTTCATCATTGGCTTGTGCAAAGGTGTAGATGGAATCGATTTGTCCTGCAAAAGAAGCATCCGGGAAGATTTCATTTTTGGGTGCATCTCCTGCAGCGATAAAGCGGAGGGTATCGTTGGAAGCAGCTACCAAATTTCGGAAATCCCAAACGCGATTAGGGCCGGATTCACCAACCGTAAACTGGTTGACAAGCGTATCAGCGGATTGTACAAAAATATCGCCTACCGCAGGGGCATCAGCGGCGGTGATGGAAATTTGTGCTTGTACTACGGAATAAGAGAGAGAAAATAGAAGTAAGAGTAATGGAACGAATCGATTCATAGTTAATGGTGTTGTTATGATCAGAAGGCTCAAAATAGAATGAGGTTCAAGCTTTTTACAGCTGAGAAACCAGAAGAATATGGGCATCAAGGATGATACTGGCTCCTGGACACAATTATACCACATCTCTAGCGAGTGGCCTTAATAATTCCGATGAATATAAATGTGAAAATTTAGCTGGGAAGGTTTAGCTATTTTGGAAGGGGTTCAATCTTATCGATAAGAATGTTTTTTTAGGGGTGCTTATTGTATAACACATTCACTATCTAGCTGATCTTTCCGATTATTTTTGGAATGGTCGAATTTGTGATGTAAAGGAGAGGAGGATGGAAGATACCGTACACAAAAGAGATAATTTGTAGATTTGGTAACGGTTAAAAAATCAACTTTTATGAAATACCTCCTTCCGATATTACTCCTTTGCACCATGTCACTACAAAATTGCGCAGAAACTCCTAAAGCAGAAACATCTTCCACCGAAGCTGAATGGAAGCCGAATTACGATGAGGCCCAAGTGCCCGAATTCACCTTGCCCGCCCTTCTAAAGATGGAATCAGGCGAGCAAGTGGAAACGACGGAGACCTGGGAAAGCCAACGACGACCCGAAATCCTCGGATTATTCAAAGAACATGTATATGGACACCTGCCCCCGCACAACAAGGATACGCTCTGGTGGGAAACCCTGAAGGAAGATGACAATGCACTTAATGGTAAGGCTATTCGGAAGGAAATCCAATGCTACTTCACCGAGGATAAAGCTGGACCTTCTATGCAGCTGATGATTTACCAGCCTAAAGGGGCAGAGGGACCAGTACCAGCATTCCTGGCACTTAATTTTTTCGGTAACCATTCCATTCACCCGGATACCAGTATTACGCTATCTGATCAGTGGATGATGAATCGGGAGGAAATGGGGGTATTGGATCATAAAGCTACCGAAAAGAGTAGAGGCGCACGTTCTAGCCGCTGGCCCATTGAGTTAATCATTGACCGCGGATACGCCCTTGCTGTAATCTATTATGGGGATATCGATCCAGACTTTGATGATGGTTTTCAAAATGGAATTCAGCCTTTGTTTTATGCCGAGGGGCAGGACAAACCAGCCGATAATGAATGGGGATCGATTGGTGCTTGGAGTTGGGGCTTGAGTCGAGGTTTGGATGTGTTGCAAGAGATGGAGCGCATTAATGGAGAGCAGGTAGCGGTCTTTGGGCACTCCCGATTGGGTAAGACATCCCTATGGGCAGGCGCCTTAGATGAGCGTTTTGCTTTGGTCATTTCCAACAACTCAGGCTGCGGTGGAGCGGCTTTGAGTCGCCGGGCTTTTGGGGAAACGGTGGAAAGAATCAATACAAATTTCCCCCATTGGTTCAATAGTAATTTTAAGAAATACAATGGCAAAGAAGCCAATCTTCCAGTAGATCAGCATCAACTCTTAGCCTTAATTGCCCCAAGGCCCTTGTATGTAGCCAGTGCAGAAGACGATCAATGGGCCGATCCCAGAGGAGAGTTTTTGAGTGCCCTGCACGCGAATCCGGCCTATCACCTCTATGACCTGCCCGGCCTCCCTGGCGCAGAAATGCCCAAGGTAAATGAACCAGTAGTAGGTACAATTGGTTATCACATCCGAACCGGGAAACATAATGTGACGGATTACGACTGGGAGCAATACCTGTCCTTTGCCGATCTGCATTTTGGCGCCAAGGCCATTGCTGATTGATAATCCAAACTTCTACAATAAACTGCTCAATAGACATGAAAATTATAAAGCGACTACTACTAGCGCTGATCCCAATCTTGCTAATTGGATATCTCAGCTTTGCCTGGATGCTATCCGGTCTCATCCTCTTCCCCGATAGCTCCTTAGAGCGCACCAAGGGACGCATAGAAACCCAATGGGGGACAAGTTTAGAAGCGATGCTCGCCCCTTTGCCTGCTCCGGAGGATTTTCAAATCATAACCAATGACAGCTTGACGCTAGCAGGCAAGTATTTCCAAATGAGCGATACTTCCCAATGCGCCATTATCCTAGCACATGGCTGGACCAGTACCTGGGCAGGCATGCTCAAATACGTGCCAGTTTTGGAGGATTGCCAATGTGATTTGATCCTGTATGACCACCGCGTACATGGTCAAAGTGACGGGACCTTTGCCACGGGAGGCATCAAGGAAGCAAAGGATCTTTGGAGCTTGACGAATTGGGTACAAAAGGAAAAAGGGTTTCGATCCCAACAAATCGGTTGGTTGGGGGCTTCTTGGGGCGGAGCCACGGTCTTGACGGCCGGCGCCGACCAGCGAGATGTGGCCTTTATCATCGCAGATGCTCCCTTCCAGGACTGGTACTCCGCTATTTTCGAGCGTGCCATTAGGGATTACGGGAGTTGGATAGGCTGGATGTCGCCGACGGTGATGGGGATTGTAGATTGGAGAGCTGGTGTGGATCATGAACGGGCTAGTGCCGCACTCGCTGCCCAAGCCATTACAGAACCCGTATTGCTCATTCACTCTAAAATGGATAGCCAAACGGCATCGCAACAATCCGTAAATATCGCCAAAGGCTTAAATGCCAAATCCACCTTCCATCATTTGGATTGGGGCGGAGATCATACCCAAGATGTGCGGATTAATAAAGAGCGTTTCCAGCAGTTGATCACTGACTTTATCAGCGGTGTGGATCGGCGTTTTTTGAAAGGAAATGCTTGGTAGAACTGGTGGACTGACTATCGGTCAATTCCTTTGTTGCGGTTGCCGATAGTCAGTTTTCTGGGAGTTAGTTTTGAGAGAAAGTTTGAGTGGCTGGTTGGGTGACTTCCATAATGATTCCCTTTAAATGGGTGGAAGACACCTCCATAATACGAGCCATTTTTTCGATCATTTTTATTTCTTCTGGATCGATATTTCCATCAGCTGCGGCTACGGATAAGGCGCACTTGATTACAATTTCTTTTCCATGTTCATTGAGTGCGGGCCCCACCTTCTTTAGATAGGTAGTGATATCTTCATTTCGGTGCTTCACTTCTTCTACGTATTCTTCTAGCTCATCCAAGGTCACATCATTGTGCCCAAATTTGTTGATGATTTTCTGTACCGTCAGCATCTCATTTTCATCAATTTCACCGTCTGCAAGCATCATTAGTACCATACTATGTTTCATGGCCTTTTCATACTCAGATAGGAATTGATCAGCACTGGGCTGCTTTTGGTAATCTAACACCTTTGCGATAAAGGTTCCTCGACAAGACTGGCATTCAACGAAGTCCCCCAGCCTTTCCAGGGGTATAATGGGGATAAAATAAAGGGTGAAGAATTTGGTTACTTTCTTGTGCTTATAGTTCTGCTGCGTAGCACATTGGGGACAATGAAATGTACCTTCCTTAAGGGTGGACTTCACCCCTCTCGTACCGAAAATGATCATAATATGCGGTTTTGTTGATTTAGAGATTTTCAGCGCTTTTGTACATGAAAAACCCTTTTCTATAGCCTTGTAAGTCCTATGTCCTCAATAGAAGAGGACACAATTTTAGTACTAATTACTCCACCAACTGGTGTTGGAACCACATACTAAAGCCCTATTGGAATACACAGCTATGTTCGGAATTTCAAGAATTTATAGAGCGACGCTTAATTTCATTTAATTGATGAATAGCGACCTAATATAAGGGAATAGTTTCATAAAAGCTACACCTCCAGATAATAATTCGCAGCAACACAAAGGAGAAATAATTACTTAGCCTTTGCCCACTCTACAGTAGGCCCCAACCATTCGGGCATAGCCTTAAATAAAAAACCATGTCTAAGTCCGGTTTTCAATGTAAGCTCCTTGAATTGCGAAATCTTGGAGCGACTATATCTTTTAGCCCTGCGACAGGATTGGCTCCATTCATCACTCTCTTCGAATATGGATAAAATACGACCACAGAACTGTAGATCGGGTTGTTCTTCGATTAGGTTATCGAAACAGCAACCAATAAAGACAAAGTTCACCGCAGGATTTTGTAGTAGGCTGGAAGTGAACATAGCTATAAAGCCGCCCTTGGAAGTCCCCACAACTGTTATGTCCGACGGGGCGGTTCCAGCGGAGATTAGGCTATCAATTTGCTGTACCACTTTTGCGGCATACTGGCGTGCATCTGTACCACTGGGTCTTAGATCCGCCGTGATTTGAAAGCCTGCTGCCACGAAATGATCTGTAATGGCTTGCCATTCACAAATGCCAAAATCAGGATGTGCTTCATCTAGGGTATGATCTTCCACCCAACGATTATGCAAAAAGATGAGTTGCTTTTGAGCGGCTAAATTACCTGCATACAGTAAAAGGAGAAGGAGGTAGATCGGTTTCATTAGCGCTTGATGGATTGGGGAAGGGAGTGCAAACCAAGCCTGCACCCCTCATGATAACTATGATTTTAATATCTCTTCAATCGCTTTCAGCTCATCCTCACTAAAGGAAAGATTATCCAATACCTTGAGGTTGTCCTCCAACTGACTGATCCGGCTTACACCTACCAATACGGAGGTGATTCGATTATCTTTTAGCAACCAGGCGATCGCCATTTGTGCTAGACTTTGCCCTCTATTGGTGGCGATATCATTCAGCATCCTCACCTTATTTAGTGTAGCTTCATCCAGTTGGTCTGATTTAAGATATCTACCATCTCGAGCGACTCTAGAGTCCGAAGGGATGCCACTTAGGTATTTATTAGTAAGGATGCCTTGCTCCAGGGGAGAAAAGGCAATGGCGCCCATACCTTGGCGTTCCAGTTCATCCAATAGACCATCTTCTACCCAACGGT
>JAHQWA010000125.1 GCA_019634045.1 Saprospiraceae bacterium | reverse complement strand
GTAGAGATTTAAATATTGAACTTACTGCCAACAATGACTTCACGTACACATTGCATGAGTCAGAGGTAGCTGTAGGCATATGCCAAATAACTCAGCGTATCGGCAGGTAACTGTGCCATATTAGCTATGTAGTTATTGTAGGCTTCTTCCGCCTGGACGTTATCTTTGATCTGTTCGAAATAATTAGCCAGCCGCAGATAGACATAACCAAGGACCCTAAAATCCTGATATTGCATTAACGTAGCTTCCGCCTCCTTCAACAACGGCAAAACCTGCTCGTATTGTCCTGTTTCTTCCAGGATTAAGGCGATTCTACTTTTGAGGATAGCTGCGTTTTTCTCATCATTCAAGGCTTCGTATAAATTCAATGCTTGATAGGCATATTGAGTCGCTTTGTCATAGGAGGGAACATAGGTGTATAGCCAGCTAAGTTCTCAGTAAGCTCGGGCTATTTGGGCCCGATCTTTCCTGTTTTCCATCCGAATAAGCGCCTCATGGAGATACTGTTTGGCAGAATCCTGGATATCAATAGTGCTATAGATACTTCCTAAGCTAAGCATGAGGCGATCTTCCAAATTGGACACCTTAAACTTCCTAGCCATTTGTAGCGCTCGCTGAATCTGCTTTTGGGGTAATTCATCATCAAAAGGGTTAAGAACAATGGCGAGACTATCAATTTGCGTTAACCTGACCGAGAGGGGTGCATCAAGTGCCCAAATTGAATCAAATGTCGCTTGGGTGATGGGCTGGCCTTTCATCGAGAAGTGGATCCAAAGCCAACAACAAAATAGGAGTAGCCTTCTAGTTATAGTTTTGTGCACTTCTGTTTTATTCTCTTGGGTCGATAAAGCTATAAAAAATAGTCCTTACAAGCTAAGCTCTGATACAACAATGAGCTACTTATTTGAGTGTATACCTCTGAAAATAAATGGTGGTAGCGTACCCTTCCTCAGTGTCTACCTGGATCTTTCCCTTGAGCTTTTTGCTTAGTATTTTAACCAAGTCGGTACCAAAAGAAGTAGAAGCCTCGGGCTTAATGATGGCATCTTTCCCCAAACCGTTATCTGCTACTCTTAAGCATAAGGTTTTGCTAGGGTTAATCCAGAGTTGAATGGAAATTTGGCCAGTATCTTCCTCTCTGAAGGCATATTTGAGCGAATTGGTTACTAACTCATTAATGATTAAGCCAAGTGGAATAGCCGTGTCTACATCTAAGGGGGGAATCTGTACATCTACTAATAACTTGACCTGGTTGATCTTGCCAAAGGAATCCAATAAATGATCGCTTAGATCGAGAATGTACGCTTTCATGTCGACTGCCGCCAGGTTTTCACCCATGTAGAGTTTCTGGTGAATCAGCCCCATGGATTGCACTCGATTACGTCCTTCCATCACGGCATCTAGGGCGGCGGGATCAGCGATGTAATCGGATTGTAGGCTTAGCAAGCTGGATAAGACTTGTAGATTATTTTTTACACGATGGTGGATTTCTTTGATTAAGAAGGCCTTTTCTTCATTGCTTTTCTCGAGTAGTTCGTTCTGCTTGCGTTTGCTCCGATAGGCCCACCAAAGTAGACCCGCTATCACCAATATTAAACCTAGTGAACCCAATGAGTAGAACAATTGCTGTTGTCTTTGCTTTAGCAGACTTTCTGTTTGATCGGTTTCAAATTTTATCCTAACCTCTTTGATGTTTCGGTCGGCCTCAATGTTGTATATGCTATCTTTCAGCTCTTCATAGAGCTGGAAATTTTTAAAAGCAGCTTCGTATTGATCTAATCCTGCGTAAGCGATGTAGAGCGATTGATATAAATCGATGTAGTCTCCCATCACATCATTCCCATCCTTTTTATACTGATCAATTATCTCTTCCAACAAGGGGATAGCTTGCTCATGTTTCTCCCAACTTACATACAGTCCGGCTAAATCTCTTCTAGCTTCCACCTCGTCCAAGCCATAGCCGGATTCGATGGCATATTTTCTGGCGGTTAGGTAATCACGTTCAGCGTTGGCATAATTGCCAAAGGTAGCGTTCAGGCGGCCTCGGTAGATATATCCTCCGGATAGATAGCTCTTGTCTTCCATTACGGATACGACTTCAATGCACCTATTGGCGTAAAACAATCCCATTGTACTGTCGCCAATACCTTGATAATATTCCATGTAGCGCTGATATAGATTACTCAGATCCTTTGGGTTGCTGGCTGGTTCTAAAAGGGCTTTTGCCTGGTCGAGGAAAGGGAGGGCAGCCTCTGTAGTCCCTTCCAGAATGTGCGTGTAGCCAACATCAACGAGCGCTAGGCCTGCTCCGGTCGCATCATCTATTTCCTTATACAGCTCAACTGCAGCCAGACTATGATATAGGGCTTTGTCATAGAAAGGAATAATGATATATAACCAGGCCAAGGCGGCGTGGAGTTGCCCTTGTGTGGGCTTATCTAGAAGCTCAACTTGGGACAGTGAACTTTCTAGGTAAAGTTGGGCGGTATCCACTATATCAATATCGGTATACACCTCACCAATGGTGAGCTCCAATTCTGCGATGTTCCTTGGTAGATTATTTTCTTTGGCGAGAATCAGAGCTTTTTCAGCTTGTATCTTGGCCATTGGATCAAAGTATGCATCCAACAGGCGGATCATACTATCGATCTGGCTTAATTTTTTGAACAAAGGAATATCAGCAGCCCAGGCTTTCTCGAAATCAGCTGTGCTTGGTGTTTGTGCGGAAACACAAATAGCAATTAGATAGGCAGTAAATAGGAGAGAGAGTCGTGGAATAAAATTCGACTCCATCATTATAACTTGTTGATACTGTTGAATAACTCTTCTCGATACGATCGTCCTACTGGAATCATTTTTTGCTCAATCACTACGTAGCTATCACCAATCTTTTCGATATGCTGTAAGTGTACAATGTAGGATCGATGAATTCGCATTAAAGACTCGTGCTGAACCGACTGAGTGAATTTCTTTAAAGTGCTAACAATGAGATGACTGGCATCTTTTGTCTTGATCGTGCAATAGCAACTATCTGCTTCGATATATTGTATGTCGTCTAGTTTGATTTTCACTAGATGTTCCTTGGATTTGACAAATATGCTCTTGTTTACATTGTGGGTTAGGGTCTCTTCTTCTGCTTGTTCAAGGGCTTCAGGGCTAGGGGCCTGATCCATGAAGGCAAGGTCGATGCTGTGTTTGATATCGGTTAATCTAAAGGGCTTGGAAAGGAAGCCGTGTGGTTGCGTTAATTTGGCGCGATTGAAGGTGCGCTCATCCGTATTGGAGGTGAGGTATATGATGGGAATAGGAGTGATCCGACTAATCATATGCGCGGTATCCACGCCATCCAGGTCTCCTTCTAATTGGATATCCATGAGTACCAGATCAGGGGCATTTTGTTTGATTAGATCAAGTGCCTCTTCACCAGAATCGACTGAATCCATTACCTGATAACCCATTTTTTTCATGGATCGTTCTAGGTCTGCGGCAATGATGGGATCGTCTTCTACAATCAATAATTTGATCTGTTCCATTGTTTGGGTTGTTGGCATGAATTTCGTTCAAATATAACCTTCTTGGACAAATCTCGTGGACAATCATAAAATGAGATGAATAAGCGATGCTGACGATTACTCTCAGTAAAGCGTTGAATTTCATTTTAGAGTGTCTCGAAACAAGAGATTTGTCTAAGAACCAAAAGGCTGAGTACCCAATGGTGAGTACTCAGCCAAAAGCTCGATATAGATCAATGTATAACTAATCTTTGATTCTGAACCTGGATGCCCTCCTGGTTTCTAATGTTCAATTGCAAGAAATATAAACCCTTGGCAAATCGGTTGAGATCGAGGGAGAAATTATTCTCACCCAGGCTTGTGCCTATTTGCTCTTGATACACCTCTTGGCCGTTTGCACTAAATATTCGCACTTGGGCTGTCGACGTCATCTCAGAAGTAAATTTGACATTAACTTGTTCCTTAGCCGGATTCGGGAAAATGGAAAATTGAAATGCTTCTGCTTCTAAATCTTCTGTGGAAGTTACTGTGTTGCAGAAATCCGGATCGCCGGCATTGACGATGACCTCAAAGGTACAGGCACTATTATTCCCTACTGCATCCGTGAAAGTATAGGTGACCGTATCCCTTCCTACTTCGAATAATGATCCAGAGGCTATATTGCTGCTGATATCAGCCACAGCACAATTGTCCACCGCGCTCGGTGCTTCCCATTCTACTAGCATACTACATTGATCAACAGCTGTTGTAACTGCGATGGAATCCGGGCAATTGGTTACGGAAGGGGATTGGTTATCAACAACCGTCACATTGAATAGGCATTCTACCGCATTATTTGAAGGATCGGTGAAGGTATGCGTGACGGTGGTAGTACCAATCGGGAAATCGGAACCGCTGGCGAAACCTGCAGTCAATTGCATACTGGCTTGGCAATTATCGGTGGCGGTTGGCGTTTCATAGCTAACGGTTTGAGAACAGCTTCCGATGGCTGCATCTACTGTGATATCGCTTGGGCAAGACGTCACTGTCGGCAGGATATTATCGATCACGATTACATTGAAGCTGCAGGTAGCGATATTGTTCGTAGCATCCGTTAGGGTATAGGTAACGGTCGTTTCTCCTGCAGAAAAGAATGCTCCACTTTCCGGTCCAGCCGTTCGTACTAAATTTGCGCTACAATTATCCTCGCCATTGGGGGCGACATAACCAACATTGGTCCCGCAGCTTCCTTCCGACACAAATACCACCGTTTCAGCTGGGCAAGAGGTAAATGTGGGGGCCTCATTGTCGATTACGGTGACGTTGAAACTGCAGGAGGCGGTATTGTTGTAGTTGTCCGTGAAAGTATGTGTTACCGTGGTCGTACCGGGGAAGAAATTCTCTCCACTTGCAGGCCCAGCCGTTCGATTTAAGGCATAAGTGCAATTGTCAAAGGCAGTAGGAGTGTCATAGCTGACAATTTCGCTACAAACTCCAGCCGCCACATTAACCGTTTGATTGGGGG
>JAHQWA010000124.1 GCA_019634045.1 Saprospiraceae bacterium | reverse complement strand
GCTGGCTTTGACGCTTGGGTGAGCTTTGAAGAATAACCACAGGCTAGGCAGAAGAATAGGAGTAGCGTGATAATTAAACGGGAACTAGCGGACAGGACTTTCATATCAAGAGTGTAAATTTTACGATCAATAACGACCTTGCTAAATTCGAATTTAGAGTATGCTTAAAATTCAGTAATTGGTCCTGTCTGCTGGCGCAAGCCAGGCAGGCTGCAAATGTCCCTTTTTGGCTTATCCTTCGTTGCAGAACCAGGTTTGATAGCGCTGTTATCAGCCAGAACCTGCGTCTCAGCTAAGCAAAAAATGAATAATTTTCGTCTCAAAGACCGAACTTTAATCATACTCTTATAGGATTACTAACTTGGTTTCTACGTCTTTTAGTTTTGCTGTATTAGTTTGCTTTTAATTTGGTCCTGTTTTTTTGGCTTCTACAAGCCCTAAGTCGAAAAAAAGTGGGCCATCGATTGGATGATGACTATATTACAAGCCTAATCAGAAAGCATAGACTCCTTGATCAACTTTTGGGCACCGATCAGGTATCTGACCGATATTTGATAACCCATGAGTATGAAAAGAAATGACCCATGCGAAAGAAATTACTCCTTTTAGCCACTTGCCTTAGTTTTGCATGCTCCGGGTGGACGCAACATTCGATTGCTCGGGAATGGAATGAAACGCTACTATCTGCCATCCGAAGAGAGTTTGCTCGCCCCACGGTTCACGCCAGAAATTTGTTTCATACTTCTATTGCCATGTACGATGTTTGGGCTGCCTATGATTCTACTGCCCAGACTTACTTTTTGGGGAACACGCATGGTGATTATTTCTGTCCGTTTGAAGGTGTTCCGAAACCAGAGAATTTAGATGCGGCAATAGAAGAGGCCATCAGTTATGCCTGTTATAATTTACTGAAACACCGGTTTGATAGTAGTCTTAGAATTGATGGATTTGGTCCAGTATTAGAAAAAATGACTGAACTGGGATATGATATAGATTTTACGGACACGGATTATACGACGGGATCACCGGCAGCGCTTGGTAACTATATTGCCGAACAGCTGATTGCATTCGGCTTACAAGATGGTTCTAATGAGCGTTTTTCACATGCTAATCGATTTTATCAACCGGTTAATCTTCCGATGAATGTGGATGGAACGGATAGTCCTCCATTGGCAGATCCCAACCGGTGGCAGCCCTTGTCTTTTAGCATTTTCATTGGACAAAGTGGCCAGCAAGGGGATAATACGCCTCTGTTTTTGAGCCCCGAATGGGGGTATGTTCATCCATTTGCTTTGCAGAAGGAGGACCGCACTATTCATGAAAGAGACGGCAATGAGTATTGGGTTTACCATGATCCAGGACCTCCTCCATTCCTAAATAGAGAGGAGCCCTTAGCTATGATGGAGGCTTATAAATGGAACTTTTCTTTGGTAGCCCTTTGGTCTGCACATATGGGCCCCTTTACAGATGAAGTATGGGATATATCGCCAGCCTCGATCGGAAACTTAGGCCCATTACCAGAAACCTTAGAGGAATATAAATCTTTCTACGACCCCTTTGCGGGAGGAGACAACAGCCGTGGGCACGATATCAATCCACATACTGGGCTCCCTTATGAGCCACAACTGGTCAAACGAGGGGATTATGCACGAGTATTGGCAGAATTCTGGGCTGATGGACCCGATTCGGAGACCCCTCCTGGGCATTGGTTTACCATCCTGAATTATGTGAATGATCATCCTGTTTTTGAGAGACGATTTGCTGGAAAAGGAGAGGTTCTCAGTGATTTGGAGTGGGATGTGAAGGCCTATTTGACTTTGGGAGGGGCGATGCATGACGCGGCTATTTCCGCTTGGAGCATAAAAGGCTACTACGATTATATTCGTCCCGTTTCCGCCATTCGCTATATGGGACGAAAAGGCCAAAGCAGCGACCCCAATCTACCCAGCTTTGACCCGGAAGGGCTTCCGCTTATTCCAGGATATATAGAATTGGTAAAGTCCGGAGAAACCCTGGCGGGGGATAATGATGAAAATGTGGGTAAAATAAAGCTATTTGCTTGGCGCGGACCCGATGCGATACCCGACCCAAATGAGTTTACGGCTGGTGTCAATTGGGTGTTGGCGGAGGAATGGTGGCCATACCAGCGACCTACTTTTGTCACCCCTCCGTTTGCTGGTTATGTATCTGGGCACTCTACCTTCTCCAGAGCGGCTGCCGAGGTGTTAACGCTATTGACAGGTGATGAATATTTTCCCGGAGGAATCGGCGAATTTCACGCCCCTCAAAACGACTTTTTAGTCTTTGAACAAGGCCCCAGCGCAGATGTAACTTTACAATGGGCTACCTATCGAGATGCCTCGGATCAAACCAGTTTGTCTAGAATTTGGGGTGGCATCCATCCTCCGGTGGATGATATTCCGGGAAGAATTATTGGAGAGAAGGTCGGGATTGCTGCCTATCAACATGCGGTACAGTATTTCTTCATCGACCAAGACCAGGATGGTGCTTTTGAACAGGATGATTGTGATGACGCCAATGCCAGTATTTTTCCAGGAGCTCCAGAAATCTGTGATGGGATAGATAATAATTGCAATGGACTGATAGACGAGGGGCTACCTATCATGATCTATTTTGTGGATGCTGATGGGGATGGTTTTGGAAATCCGATGCTATCCATCGATACCTGTGTGCTTTCGCCCCCTGCAGGGTACGCCAACAACGGAGCTGATTGTGATGACACTGATGCTTCAATTAATCCAATGGACAGCGAGGACTGTGCTCCAAGCTCAGATAATTGCGGCCCCAATCTGGTTATTACGCGCTTCTTTAGGGATCAAGACGAGGATAACTTCGGCAATGCTGCCTTCTTTATGGATACCTGTCTTATGGCGCCTCCTATGGGGTATGTGACCAATGATCTAGATTGTAATGATGACAATCCAGCTGTAAATCCAGCCGCAGAAGAGGTTTGTGATGGGGTTGATAACAACTGTGATGGCCAGGAGGATGAAAACTTATCTTTCCAAGAGTATTTCCGAGATCAAGATGGAGATGGATTTGGCAATGCGGCAGAATCGATTTCATCTTGTTTGACCTCACCCCCTTCTGGATACGTGTGGGACAGTACAGATTGTGATGATACCAATGGCAATATCTACCCGACAGCAATTGACGAGGCCGATAATGGGGTAGATGAGGATTGTTCGGGGAGAGATTTGCTGTTGATCTATAAGGTGTATCCCAATCCTACGAAAGGTCAGGTGACCCTCCATGTACAAACAGATGGTTTAATCGTGGCTAACTTGTATGATTTTAGTGGAAGAAAGGTTTTGACTCGTCAGTTGGTCATTGAGCAAAATCTGGGTCAACTGGACCTAGGCGCCATCTCGCCAGGCGTATATGCCTTAGAGCTCCTTAAGGAGGGCGAACGAGTAATGACTAGCCGAATTCTGCGATATTGATCTACCAACAAAAAAGGGATTGGCCAGGACAGCATCTTTTACTGCCCAGCCAATCGATTACTTAATAGGCATATCTAGTGGCTCAAGTCACAAATCCTTGACAGCTTCTGCAGCCCCTTTTGCACAATTACGGCGTTCCTCGCTCCTCGGGCCTTGTCCTTGCGCAAAATGACCTCGCATTAACTATCAATTACTTGAAACTTGAACCACTAGTGATGTTTCCTATAAGGGGGACTGATAGGAACATTTGTTGTCACTTGTCGCCATCAGAATTAAACTACCTATTAAAACATGGTTCTATCTTTTTTGGAGAAAGTCAAGCACAGCATCGACGACCCGAGGCTTCATTAAGCGATGACCGCAGCCTTCCGTGATAAGCAATTCTGGGTTTTTGAGGGTAGCAGCCAAGCGATAGGCATGGTCTACCGGGGCAATGCGATCGTACTGATCATGAATGATCTGTATTTGATCGACCTGACTTTTCGTCAAATGCTGGGTAAGTTCTAAGTGATCGATATCCCGTCCCGACAATCGTTTTATTTCCGTCTCAATGGATTCGATCAATCTAGGTTTTAATCCTAAATAATTGGCGAACTGATCTAGTAGTCCTTTTGGGCTGGAAAAAGTACCTAATAATACCATTTTGCTAGGGCGCGGGCACTTGCTTTGAGATAAGCCAATCACCCCCGCCATAGCGCCGATGGAATGCCCAACTATCGCGTGTAGGGGAGGTACGGTTTCCAGGACTCTCTTAGCTACTTCTATATACTGCAAAAGGGTTAAAGAGGAGCCCTTGGAGCGTCCATGGGCCGGAGCGTCAATAGCTATGACACTATAACCCGCCTCAACTAAGCGAGGGACAAAGGCGCGCCAGCGAGTAGCATTGGTTTGCCATCCGTGGAGTAATAATATAGCGGGGCCATCTCCCCAGGCATACCCCTTTACGGAGTAATCAAAATCGGAAAAGTCTAGTGGCCAGGCATTTTCTAAAAGTAGTCTATCATCCACCTTTAAGGGGATGCGTTTGGGAGTGGAAAGCAAGCCGAAGGCCAGTTTTCCTCCTAGCTTTGGACTAAAATCGTGTACAAAGTTGAGTGCTTTTCCAAGCCATCGATAGTACTTGGGGTGAAGTTTTCGACCAGCAGTGGTTCTGTTGCCTACCTGGACAGGTAGACCAATAGAATTTGTTTTCATTGGTGTTAATGGGTTTGTCGTGTGGACTTTAGGGTATTTACACCACAAAGTTGCTCAACAAACCGCTTCCGCACCAGCTGTAAAACTGCCAAAGGAAAATTTGGTGGTTTTCCGCCAAAATAGTCCTGTACGTCTACTATTTGTTATCCGCGGGCTTTACTCCTTTCTGGTCATATGGAATCCAGACTGTCATGAAGTCTTTCCCGCGGTTGGCCCAAGCGAAGTAGGGAATGGCCTTAAGGGAAAGGGGCGTGGCAGAAATTTCACTTTCATTCATTCGTTCAAACAATTTTCCTTGCAACTGTATGGTCTGAACGCCAGCTAAGAGATCCTTTTGGAAGGAAGAACGTACGGGAGCATTGATATCCATCTGGACATGAAGAACGCGTTCGTCTTCTTGATCTTGGCCTTCTAAACAATAGATCAATGGTCCTCTTTGCAAGGCGGCTTTATAACTATTGTTCTTGACCTCAGCATGCGCCAAGACCCGGCGTACTGGCATGGGGAAGTATAGACTAATTTTATCGCCAACCTTCCAGCTTCGTTGGATCACGGCATAGCCATCTTCTACGGGCAATTCAACTTCCAGGTCATTGATCTTGATCCGGATTTGGTCTCCATTCCTGTCCATGAAGTGATAAAGGTCGCTCGAGATAGCTTCATTTTGGGTCCAGCCTGGAATTCGGAATTTAAAGGTTTGAGCTACGGAGCTGCTGTCCTCTATGGTAATATCAATCTGACCATCCCAGGGGTATCGAGTCTCTTGTTTTAGGGTGAGTTCGCCACCGCTCAAGGGAAGAGTAGCGGTACCAGCAATATACAGATTGAAAAAGACTTCATTTTCGCGATAAGCGTATTGGTAAGCGGGGATAGAAGGAATGAAACGAGCAATATTGGATGGGCAGCAGGCACAGTTGAACCAGGGGCTGCGCTCTTGATCCTTGCGAGCTTCTAAAACATTGGGATAGAAGAAACGATCCCCCGACAGTGATAAACCTGAGCTTAAAGCATTGTATAGTGTTTTTTCCAACAGGTCAATGTATTTGGCATGCCCGTGCATAAGGAAAAGCCGATGATTCCAGAAAATATTAGCAATTGAGGCGCAGGTTTCACAATACGCATCAGCATTAGGTAAATGGTAATCCGCTGAAAATCCTTCATTCTCACCCGTCGATCCGATTCCTCCTGTCACATAGATCTTCTTAGCTACTACATCTTCCCAGATACGATCTATGGCTTTTACGTAGGCTTCATTCCCACTTAGTGCGGCAATGTCAGCCATACCAGCATACATGTAAGTGGCCCGCACGGCATGTCCGACCGCATAGGCTTGATCCACTACCTTAGCATGTGCCTGACTATATTCAGCGCCCCCTGGCCCTCTCACATCCAGAAAAAATTGGGCCAGCTTCAGGTACTTTTCTTCTCCCGTAATTCGATATAATTTCGCCAATCCTATTTCAATCACCTGGTGCCCAGGAGGACGTTCTATTTTGCCCCAACCAAATTCACGATCAACGAGATCTGCATTTTTTAAAGCCACATCCAGTAATGTTCTTTTACCCGTTGCCCAGAAATGAGCTGCTGCTGCTTCGTACAGATGACCAACATTGTACAATTCATGACTTAGATCGTGCGTGAGCTCCCAACGGTTGCTTCCAGCCCATTGATGGGCTGAATCGGGATCGATAGTGCGGTTAGCGTACAAGTACCCGTCCGCTTCTTGTGCAGCCGCAATAATCGAAATGATTGAATCAATTCTGGTTTCTAGAACAGGGTCAGCCTCCAGTTGTAGCGCATAAGATGCGCCTTCTAATATCTTGAATACATCAGAATCATCAAAAGGGTATTTGGTGCAAAAACCACCCTCTTGTTGCCCTGCTGCCCTCCTGAAATTATCGATCCGACCCGTCTCTTCACATTGCTGCAGGGTATAGTTGAGGGTTACGTTTTTATGGGTTAGCAATCTTGGTGCCCAGAATTCGTCAGCAAAATTTACTTCGGTAAATGGCAAGGGTTGAATGGGGTAATCTCTTTGAATCCGAGGTTCCTTAGAGCTGGTATCTTCAGCGGGTAGAGGCGCGGTGTTGGGCGTTTTGACCTTACAGCCAGCGCTTATACCAAGTACGATGAATAAAACAAAGTAGATTTTTCTGCAGGAATTCATGGATGGCCAATTTGACGGGAGATGAGTAGTACTTTGGATCAAGATACTATCTTCTTAGGCAAAAAGGGAATTATTAAAAGGGCAAGGTAGGAGGAGACAAAAAAAGAGCCCCTGCCGGGGCTCACGAATAATGTTCATAATCATTTCTTTCTATTCAAGAGCTTTCTCCCAAAAGCCCGTGAATAGATGGGGGGTGTTGCTATGTGCTATCTTACTATAGTAAATGTACTAGGAATTAGTAGATTCTACTAGGACAAATAACCATGTACACATACCACTACTTTCTTCATATAATTAGGAGTAGCCTCTGTTAGTGGCTGACTTGTAGGGAGTTGGGTGGCGCTTTTTGCTTTGCTCTAAAGATTTACTGTTTGATAAACCGCCCATTTACCAGCTCGCCTGCGGTGAATACTTGTAAGACGTAAGCACCTGGAGGTAAACTACTAATGTCCAACCCATTAGTCTCTGCTTGAACTAGCGCGCTTACCTCTTTTCCACTACTATTAAATATCCGCCAGCTGCTAAAGGATAAGTCCAGCGCTTTTATCCTCAAGTGATCACTGCTAGGGTTGGGAAAAACCTGCAATGAGCTAGAGGAGGGAGGTTCTGTGACTGGGGTTGTGCCCTCGGCTTGATATTGGAAAATGACGCCATTGGTACTCCCTAGCCAAAGTTGATCCCCAACAGTATTCCAAGCTACCACCCCGTTGAGGGCAGATTCTTGATTAAAAGGAATGGGAAGTAAATCCCAATGATAACCCTTATCTCGAGAAACCAAACAGACATCTCGTGCTAAGGTCTGCGCTGTCGGATAAATCTTCCCAATCGCAATAATCTGATCCTGTCCCAGCGTAGCAAAACCATTGATCTGCATTGGACCTGAAAGTTCAAAGTCGCCCTCAAACTCAGCCTGATCCCAAGATTGACCACCATTGCTGGAGATCCAGATTTTATCTCCGGTGGATAAGTAGCCAAAATTATGATCCTCAAAGAAAAATCGATCTTCAAAATTACCGACCGCCGCGGTGTTAATTTGTGACCAGCTTCCGTTGGTAGGAATACGTTGAAATAGCACATCATCGTGGGAAGCAAAGATCAATTCATCCGAAATAACTTGCAACTGCCCCTTGTAAAAGCCCTTAGGAGATTGATTGGCGATGAGTTCACCTGACCATTGTGCTGCTCCGTCTCGTCTTTCAAGCAAGACCAACCTTTCTCTATCGATCATGCAGAGCACATATAAACTATTGGCGTGATAGGCCACATCAAGGGCAGTCGTGTCGCCATTGAACAACAATTGTTCCCAGCTCTCTGCTTGGTTGGTGGTTTTATATACATCTTTAGAGGCCCCCAATAAAACACCTCTGTGCGCATCTGCAAATGCTAGTCGGTCAAAGTCATCGATGTAGGCGTGAGAAGCCACTGGAGGAGAAAGGGTATCCCAATTGGCCCCTGTTTTCTTGAGCAAGAGGCCATTTTCTCCTATCGCAAACCCCTGCTCAGCCGTGACCATGCTGATGTCTTTAATTTGAGGATAAGGGAAAACGAGACTTTCCCAGTTTACCCCTTTGTCATCTGTGAAAATGACACTTCCTCCTGCACCTGCGATCACACCCCGCTCCCCCTCAAAGGCCACTGAAAGTGCGTAATTTCCTTGTGCGCCTAAGTTCGGCCAAACTGGTAAATCCACAGGTGTCCAATCCTCCCCGCCATTTGTGGTGCGAAAGACTTGCCTGCCAGCAAAGAGGCTGGAAGTAGTACCTAAAATCATGCCCTCCGCTGCACTAAACCAATGCATGTCATAAATTACTAAGCCTGGGAAAAAAATACCAGGCAAGGTGATCTCCTTCCAGGTCTGGCCATGATCAATTGAGCGGAAAAGCTTGTCTTGTGGTAGGATGTAGTTTCGATTGATCAAGGCGAGGTAGAGGGTGCTGTTGGGAGTTATGGAGAGTTTAGCATAGTGATGATCGCTGATCCCATTTCCCGGAATAATGTTGGATTTCTCCCAGCTTTCGCCCCCATCTTCAGTTCTTAGAATGAAATTCTTGTATTCCCCGATATTCAAGGCGATATCTTCAACCTCATACCCGAGGACAAAGCCATCTTTTTCATTTTTGAATACGACCTCACTTAACCTGTGATAAGGAGCTGTACTAGGATTCCAACGTATTTCCTCCCAATTTTGGCCTCCGTCTTCCGTTTTGAATATCTTTTCGAAGGTACCCACAGCATACCCTACTTCGGGTGAAGGAAAATAAAGGTCTGTAAAGAATGCACTGCTGGCTCGCTCGGCTGGGTTAGGGGTAAGAGATTTGACCACATCCCATGATTTTCCACCATCCAAGGTCCGGAGGATTTCTTGGCGATAAACCATAAACCCCGTACTTTCTGATACGAAGTGAACCCCGCTGTATACATCGGGAGTAGGGGATACACTTAGCTCGTTTTTAAAGTTTTTTTGCAAATCATAAGCTGTGATAGCGGCCCAATCCTTGGTGTTTAAATCCACTTGTAGGAGGTCATTTCCAAAGAGAAATACTTGCTCGCTACCAGGAGGAGAAGCCAAGTGATAGTGGCTGTTTTGAATGGTCTCAGGATGTTCGATACGCCACTGGGCATAGTTTTCTTGACTTACGGCCAAGATCAATAACAGAACGAGTGATAGTCTTGATAACATGATATATAGATTTAACTGTTGACAGTGGAACCTAGCCCCGTCAAAACAGGGGGCACGGCCCTTTAATGTCAAAATTGCGATACACGCTTTCTTGAGTTGGGATAGAGAAATGGATCAATAGGGACAAACAAACTGCCCTCTTGCGCAGGTTAAAATGTGTACAAAAGAAGTTGCCGAGATCAGCTTCAGTAGTGCGACAATAGTAGTCGTATAGATTCTGCTAGTGAATTGCAGCTAGGCAAGTCAGGAAAACCGCCCATCTTTACAGCCGTTAAGCAGGATAGCCGTAGCAGAAGCACAGAAATATCTATTGTTACCCTACTTAGAGAACTTGTGCTGAATACTGTGAGAGTTGGATACAAAAATAGGTGCTTTGCAGAGCGGATGCCCAAGCAAATGATTGGATGGTACAGAAAGGTGAGTACTTAGTCGATTGACTTAGTAAGTGGGGATAGGAGGGGAAGGCCCCTCCTCTTGGATACGAATTAGAATTTCCGAATGGTTTCGGCGGGGCCAGAACCTTCCGGAAGTTTATACTCCTTACTTAGCATCCATTTGTCGAATTCAAAACCGTCTTCTCGCATAGAAAAGGTGATTTCGTGCCAACCTGCAGTTGGGATTTCCAAGTAGATTAACTCTGGTACACCACAGTGTTGCTCTACCGTTCTTTGCTTACTTTCCCAGGTCCATTGCTTTTTACCTTCACACCATTGCATGCGCTGGCCACTTTCCGGCCATTCACCATCCAGCCCCACATGGATCCCATTATCTTCCGACCCCGTAGAATAGGCTCTTACCCATACATAATATTTGCCAGGGTTATTGAAGTAGACCAGGTAATGCAACATGGCCATCTTCCCGGCAGTGTTCATGAAGTTCTCACCTGGAATCAATTTTTCGCTATGGTTGGTTCGGGTGTCCGGTAAGATTTCTAGATAGGCTTGACCACTGGCGCTGGTGGCGTGGGATGGATCTATATCGGGTTTTGGTCCTTCTTTTATTTGTTCATCTAATCGATACCACTTGCGGATATCGTCGAGACTTTGGCCGACAAAGTGTTCGGCTTCCACAGCAACTATTCCATCTCTTTCTTCAAAAAGCGGAGTTTGAGCTTGTAAGTAGTAAGTACTGCTCATGAACAGCAGAACGAAGAGCTTTGATTGGTTTAAAAGCATGTTTTTCGTTTGTATACTTGTTAATACTTGAGTTGTGCCTTCGTTTAACTTTTGTCCTTCCCGTCGCGTACACATCGACAACCTGTATGCTCTAGTCCTGTGTCGGGGCTGGACTTCATACGTGCTGCTACCCGATACCCAGAGCAGTAGCTATCGTTACACAAGAATGAGCCACCTCGGACGACTTTCTTCGGTACACTGGGCTCCATAGGATCGAAACTATCGGTTGGGCCTAGTGGATTTTTAACAGTACGGGTGGTCTTAGCCGCTTGGTAATAGTCATGGCGGTACCAATCCGC
>JAHQWA010000007.1 GCA_019634045.1 Saprospiraceae bacterium | reverse complement strand
GATCAGGCTTTGATCTACACCTAAAACCCTAAACCCAATTATATCTTTTGAAACCCTATTGTTCATAGTATTTAATCAACTCTTGCGCTGATGACTACTATAATGAAATCTTTAGGCCAAAAATTCAAATAACTCATTTTCAATGCCTTACAAAAGACTCACTCTACCAAAACATCTTATTATGAGAATCCATTCCTTTTATGGGAATGATTCCCTCCTTAGGCCCATTGGCTCCCTCTCTCCACTTCTAGCAAGGATCAAAAAAAAAGCGGGCACGCAAGTGGTTCAGCTCTCGCCGATGGTCACCTGGTGCCCGCTGTAGCATAGATCAAGCTTTGATCTACACCTAAAACCCTAAACCCAATTATATCTTTTAAAACCCTATTGTTCATAGTATTTAATCAACTCTTGCGCTGATGATTACTGTAATGAAATCTTTAGGCCAAAAACCTAACAAACTCATCTTCAACAAATTAACACTCCACTAATCTCCCAGAGCTTCCTGTTTTGAACATTCTCTTCCATTTATGGGAATATCTTCTACTCGATATCTCTCATTGTACCTCAAAAAAGCGGGCACGCAAGTGGTTCAGCTTTCGCCGATGGTTACCTGGTGCCCGCTGTGTAGAAGTGTACTTCACTACAGTCCTACTAAAAACCCAATATATCTATTAAATAACCTTTCAGTTTTGAAATAGGAAGAGGAAAAAAGTGGGCACCCAAGCTCTTGGTCTTGCAATAAGTACTTGCTGCCCACTACATTAGAAATCATACTAATTTTACTCTACCTAAAACCCATTATATCTGTGAAAACCAAATATTCTTGATTTACTGAGCCTTTGCTCGATCTAAAAGGATGAAAAAGTTGAGCCAAAAACATAGTGAGCTAACAGTCAGCAATTTGTGCAATTCAATATTGGAGGATATGTTTCAAAATGGGTCTGTATTCCCAATTTGGGAAAGTAATTATGTGGGATGCCCCTTCTGATTTAAGAAATTGAGATCGCTTATGTACTTTTGAATAGGCATTTAAGCAGTATATGAGTTGACCTTATGATTTATCAAAAGCACCTTCCTCCCCCCCATCTACAGGACTATGTCCGCTTTTTTTGGTTTTTGGAGAGTTCTGCAAAAACACAGATCCCCTATGTCTACCGGTCAATGGCAGATGGCTGTCTCGAGCTCGTTTTTCATTATAAAGGTCACTTCACTGAGATAACTAATGGTCTAAATATTGCCCAGGTTGATTCCCTCATACATGCGCAATCCGATCAATTCCGGAGGTTCATCACCGATGAGCATTTTGGTATCTTCGGTGCTTATATCTACCCTTACGCTGCACAACGGCTTTTTGGCCATCCGGCTACCGTTCTTAGCAATCATATGTTAGGACTATCCGACCTTTTAGGGCAAGCGGGGAGTATGGTGGAAGAACAAATGATGTTAGCTAGTGACAACAAAGAGCGTGTAGAAATCCTTACTCAATTCCTTACGGCAAGGGCCCGGGGAGACTTTAAAATAAAAAACATCCCAGCGGTAAATGTGATCAAATCTATTATTCATGAACGAGGAATAGCTACGGTCAAAGAGCTAGCTGATCAATCCTACCTATCTGTACGACAATTTGAGCGAAAGTTTAAGCAATTCTCTGGCTTCAGCCCGAAACTATATACACGAATCATTCGTTTTCAGGCAGCTATGGATGCCTATGGTAAACCTAAGCGCTCTTTGACGGAAATTGCTTACGAGGCGGGGTATTACGACCAATCCCATTTTATACATGAGTTCAAGCGATTTTCTGGCTATCATCCTAAAGCATTCTTCTCCGGCAGGGCAGAAGGAACGGAATACAGAGATGAAGCATAACCGACGGTTATACCCAACTCTATGTAGTAGCTCAAGATGTCGCATTTTTCCAATTTTTCCCGACCAGCTCCTAGTAGATTTGTCTCATCATTCATCAAAAAGTAAATCATGAAATTACCACAGGGCCATCAACAAATTATGCCTTATCTTATCTTGCGAGGAGTAGATTCCTTTATTCAGTTTACGAAGAATGTATTCGGAGCTAAAGAAACTTTCCGGCGGATGAGAGACGAGCAAGTCGTTATGCATGCAGAAGTACAAATTGGGGCCGCAACTATTATGATGGCAGATAGCACAGATGATTGGCCAACCCACCCCGCTAGCTTATTCATCTATACAGAAGACGCCGATGCCACTTATAAAAAGGCACTGGAAGAAGGGGCCACCTCCGTTATGGAAATGTCTACCCAGGACTATGGTAGAACCGGAGGATTCAAAGATCCCCAAGGAAATGTTTGGTGGGTCACTACGGTTTTAGAAGCGTAATAATACGAGTGGGTCTTAGTACTAAGAATAAGAAAACAGTCCGTCCCAGAAGGCTGCTTTCTTATTCCTAGTGGTGCTCCTATTTTGTATGCAGTAAAGCTCCGATAATCAGTCTTTTTTAAAGATACCTGCATGTAACTTCCTGCCTTGCGAGCCCGGAGTGAGTTGAAGGTGTTCTTTGGTTAACTTCACGCTATAATTGGTAATCAACTGGATCTCTCCAGATCTAAGTGTATTATCTAGAGTAATATTCGGACTTGAAATCTGTTTGATCTTTTGCTCCGCTCTGGACCAGTATCCGACATACCCCTCATTATTAGCGATAATTGAGTTTGAAAAAGAAGCAGAGTATTCAAGATCTTCCGGTCCCACCAAGAAGTTAGCATTGTTGGCTATTATATTGTTGGTAAACGTAAAGGGATAGTCCTGAGGTCCAAACCAAAATGCGCTTTCATAAGCCCCGTAAATGATGGAGTGCTCGATCACAAATCTGTCAACATTGTAAAAAAACAACACCCCATTCCTGCATTCATAGAAAATGCAATGAGACACCACATTTTCTCGTCCATGTGCCCAAATCCCACCCTGAATTTTAGCAGACTCCTTATCTCCAATGAAGTAACATTGAGAAATGACCATATCACTTAGATCAGGATCTTCCTTTGAAATCGGATAATAGTAGTCGACCTGCGGATTTGCATTGCCCAGAAACTTTAAGCCTTGAATAGTGACATGATTTGAAGCCACCAAGATTCCGGTGGCGTGTGGAAACTGAGTAGTAGAGTTAATGCCTGAAATAGATTGAATAACAGGCATGGCCTCCGGTGACCATTCATCATCATCGGGCATTACGGCAGCTTCGATTATGAATCGAACATCTTTCGTCGTAATTTTTACCGGATTGATACTAATCTTATCCTGTAACAGATAAATTCCCGGCATCACCTTGATCACTATTGGAGTATTCCCCGTTTGGGTGTTAGCGCGATTTACGGCATATTCCAGCGATTGAAAGGGAGCGCTTTCGGTACCTTCATCCAAATCATTTCCATGCTGAGCATCCACATAGAACGTTTGGGCAACTAATGGAGAGCCAAAATAAATGAAGAATAAATAGGCAACAAGCAATTGTTTTTTCATCACGAAGATTTTAATTTGTGTAGCCCAAAAGTCTTTTGCCTTTGTCAAAAAACGAATCCAATTTCCGTTCTTTTAGCGTTCAAAAATCATTCAAATGGGAAATCACAACCTGGCTTACCTAAATCATTGTAAAAAGCGGATTGAAGCCGAACTCGGTTGGTCCCACGCTAGCCAGGACTGGAAACAGCGGGATTATCTGAACCTCATAGCTCTAGTAGAAAGTAAAACAGGAATTTCATTAAGCTTGTCCACGATCAAGCGGCTTTGGCATCAAGATTACGATGGTACTCCACATCCGACCACCCTGGATGCCCTGGCCAGGTTTTTGGATTATGAAGATTGGCTGAGTTTTCAGGAAAACGAAAGGTCTAAACTTGAGGCCCGTTCGGAAAGCACCCAACAGCTGGATCAACTAGTAGGGAATAATCAATCCTATGGACTGATCGGTATAGTTGTAATCTTGGTATTAGCTGCCTTTCTATGGGCGGCCGTATCTAAAAGTGGTGAGCTCAATGAAGGTGTAGTTATTAGCAGTCAAGCAATACCTTTTTCCGCCCAAAACACGAAAGTACAGGGCGTACCCAATACGGTTATTTTCAAATTTGATTTGAGTGAGGTGAAGGCAGATAGCTTCTTTATCCAGCAATCCTGGAATACCCACCATCGAGAAAGAATTAGCAAAAATGATTCTGTATTAACTAGCATCTACTACTACCCAGGTGTACACACAGCAAAACTTATTGCCAACGATTCCATAATCAGCACAACTTCTGTGCGTGTCTATTCCAAAGCGTGGATAGCAGCTATTAGAAATGGGGCGGAGGACTTAGTCCCTACCTATTTGCCCCTGGTAAAATCTCCCCAAGGGCCTAATTTGAGTATTTCCAAATCACAATTAGCCGATCACAAACTGGACATTAGTGAACAGACGATGTTGAACTACGTCTTCATAGACGATTTCGCCAAAAAGGTAGCTGGAGATAATTTCGCCCTTTCCATTAGATTAAAAGCTGACAGTCTGCTCAACCTGACTTGTCCAAGAATCGGAATCATGATAGTTGGCGAGCTGGACATGCATGCCATTACCTTATTAGACAAGGGTTGCGTTCATCAAGCATTTGCAAAGTTTGGTGAAACGAGACGAAACGGCCGTAATAGTGACTTATCCGCGTTGGGAGTAAAGCCCTATGAGTGGCAATCGCTAAGAATTGTCACAAAAAATAATAAAGGGCAAGTGTACCTGCAGAAAAAACTGCTCCTTGAGATTCCTTACGATGGTAGGATTGGTAATATTGTAGGATTCAACATCTATTTCACGGGCATTGGACGAATTGATTCGCTGCTTTTGGAAGATAATACAAGTGGACGAAACATCTATTCAAGTGCTGTCGACTAAGTCTTGATACTAGCCAACCTCAGGATAATTTGAATCAGCATCTTGCCATTATATTTTATGACTACCATTACTATGAAAACAGCATTTATCACCGGCATTAGTAGAGGCATTGGAAAAGCTATTGCAGAACATTTTCTCCGAGAAGGATACCAAGTAATTGGCACCTCCACCTCTGGTCAAAGCCCAATTCGACACGATGCCTGTCATTGTCTCGCCTTAACCTTGGATCAATCAGCCGCCATCAAAGCCGCTATTCAGTACGTAGCGGATCAAGAATCGAATTTGAATGTACTGGTCAACAATGCTGCGATCCTTCTAGAAGACTGGAGCAACCCCACAATCGATATGGACTTCCTCAGGCGCACTTTCGCTGTCAATACCATAGGTACCGTAGAATTGACGGAAGGGCTACTGCCATTTCTTGTGCCCAAGCAATCCCATATTATCAACATGAGCTCTGGCTGGGGGTCCTTTAGTGAAGAAGGATTCGGTGCCCATGTACCCCACTATAAAATGTCTAAGGCTGCCCTCAATATGTATACCAAATTATTGGCGGAACGACTAAGAGTTCAGGGGATCAAGGTATCCGCCCTTGATCCAGGCTGGGTAAAGTCCGATATGGGTACCCAAGCAGCGGATCGACATCCAGCGGAAGTTGCCCAAGAAATCCTCAACTTATTACATGATAAGCCCAGCGGGCATTTCTGGCATAGAGATCAAATCCGCTCCTGGTAATTAGCTGTGAAATATGCTTTCGATCCCTAAGCGATTGAGGTCTTTAAAATGGAAGTACATCTTGGGAGAAATAAGCTTGATTGCACTCGGTATTTTGACCACTGTATAGATCAATAATTGGAATGAATCGTGTAGAAGGAGAATACGACTTCGGCTAATGTTTATGGGATCGGACGGCTCCTACGAGAAAAGTTTCTCAAAAATTAGAACTTGTTCCAATTTGTCATGTTGGAATACAGATAGGGTTGTATATTTACCTGATAACTAAGGCAAGATGTAAGGACCAGCTTTGATAATTGGGCGTTATACCCTTAGTAAAGAATCAATAAAAGAACAGAATGGCGAATACAACGACATGGACCGGATCTGATAGCTACCTATGTGACCCAGAACTGGCACAAGCATTTCATATGTCCCGCGTTTTGGGCATGCCACTACTCATCGAAGGAGAACCAGGTACTGGTAAAACGGAGCTTCCTATACAGTTTGCTAAGGATTTAGAGTTGGACCTCTTCGTTTACCCAGTGGGATCCAAAAGCACCGTTGAGCAATTTGTAGCTAAGTTCGATCACGTTAAATACTTAAGAGATTCACAAATTGAGGTACTCAATGCCCAGCGAGAAGAAAAGGGATTAGATTCGAAACTAAGTACCGGAGGTCGTCATACTGATAATTTGGATGATTACGTCATGCTCGGCCCAGGGGCTAAGGCCTATACCAATAACAACTCTGTATTGTTGATCGACGAAATCGATAAGGCTCCGCGAGAGTTTCCTAATGATTTATTATATGCATTGAGTCATAGGAAATTCGTCTTGCCAGAATCTGGTCGCGAAGTGGAAGTGAGCGAGGATGATATGCCAGCCATCGTTATTACCAGTAACCGAGAACAAGAGTTGCCCACGGCCTTCAAGGGCCGCTGTATCTATCACTATATCTCTTTCCCGGAACCGGATTTAATGAAGGAGATCGTTGGTAAACACTTCAACAATATAGAGGAAGAATTGGTACAACGTTGCATCCAGCTTTTCTACCAATTTCGTCAATTGGGGCTAGAACGGGCTCCCTCCACCAGGGAGTTGCTAAATTGGTTGAAATACCTACGAAATTTCGAAGTAGATGAAGCCTTGGCAAAGATTGAATCTCGGGAAGGCTTAGGGGTCTTAATCAAGACTCAATCGGATATTATCCGTGTAAAACGAAATTCTTATTAGCAGATAAAGCACTTTCCATTATGTTCCAAAGTCTACCGCACCATTTTCGAGAGCATGATCTTGTAGCAGATGTCAGAACACTTCTACAACTGAAGCGAGCCATGCAGAAGGGCTTAGTCAACACCTTAGGGGATATCTATGTGGTGCTAAAGGGGCTTGTTACTACCGACCCTGCTGATTTTGGGCCTTATACCGCTGCGTTTTATTCCTACTTTTTAGATGTAGATATCAAGCGGGGCGAGAAACTGGACAATGCCATTCTACGATCCGAAGCCTTCAAAAACTGGAAAGAAGATCTACTAAAAGATCGAGATGACGTGGAGATTCCTGATGTTCGAGAACTAGTGGATCGGTTTTTAGATGAAATTCATCTTACCACCTTTGATATTCAGAAGATAGTAGATGGTGCTGATATTCTCAAACAGGATAATCCAGATATGCCAGATACTGATGCTCAACAACAGAGCGACGGTGCCAGAACCATAGACCGAGCTGCCGATTATCGGGAAGTCGACCTGGAAGAACTACTGGAACGAATGGAAAGAGTAGCTCAGCAACAAAAAGGGCTGCACGAAGGAGGGGACCACTGGATTGGTACCGGAGGCCGTTCTCCGTACGGCCATGGCGGAGCAGCAATGGGCGGTATTCGAGTAGGTGGCGGTGGTGGCGGAAAGATGGCCCGCCGAGTAGTTGGCGACCCGATGTATTATCCCGTTGACACCAAGTCCATTTTAAGGGATGACAATATTGATGCGGCCTTGGCTACCTTGAAGGGCATTGAAGATGAAACGGCAGAGGTTTTACTAGATGTTCCCAAAACCATCAAGGAGGGACTTAAGCAAGGAGGTATCTTTTTGCCCTATGAAAAGGAGAAGATAGACCATAAGGTACAGGTAATATTGATGATCGATAATGGGGGGTACTCGATGCACCCTTACATCAAATCTGTGACCAAGCTATTTTCGAAAATGAAGACGCGCTTTGCGCATGATTTGAAGACTTATTACTTTCACAATACGATCTATGGAGGTGCGTATAGCGACGTACGGCGGAGAGATTTTGTGCCGGTAGATAAGATCATTGCTGATGACAAAAACTATAGCGTTTTCGTGATTGGAGATGCTGATATGGCGCCTTATGAACTGGATTATTCTAGCTTGGGTAATTGGCAAAAGATTAAAAAACATTTTCCGCGTATCGCTTGGATGAATCCGCTTCAAGCCCGGTACTGGGCAGGGTCGCATACCGTGCAAACGCTACGGCAAATTTTCCCTATGTATTCGCTTACCCCCGATGGTATCGAAAAAGCCGTACTTCGCATGAATAGAAAACGCAAATTTCATAAGAAGAGTTAGCCCCTTCTATTAGCCTCCCCTTTTCCTGTAATACGATACTGAAATAACACGATGTCATGTCAGAACATCCACTCCTGTCCGATTGCATAAACCTTTTAGAGAAGTTGGTCGCTCAGCCCGTATTAGGTGGCCAAAGCAACCTGTCCATTGCCCACCTTATTGGAGATTATCTAACGCAAGCGGGAATAGATTATCAATATCTTCCCGATGAAACAGGAGATAAAAAAGCTATTCATTGTCGTATCGGCCCGGCAGTAGATGGAGGCGTAATCCTATCAGGGCATACGGACGTCGTCCCCACGGAAGGACAAGACTGGTATACCGATCCATTTCAGCTCACTGCCAAAGAAAGTCGCTTGTACGGGCGAGGAGCCACGGATATGAAAGGGTTCATTGCTTGTTGCCTCGCTGCGCTACCAAGGATGAAAGCGGCCGATTTGAAGAAGCCTATCTACTTCGCCTTTTCCTATGATGAGGAAATCGGTTGCTTATCCGGTCCCATCGTAGCTAAGGGTATCCGAGATCATTACGAGGAAAGGCCGGCTTTTGCGGTCATTGGCGAACCGACGAGTATGCGCCTGGCGAATGCAGAGAAAGGCATGGGCGTATTTGAGACTACGATCTATAGTCGGGCAGGCCATAGCAGCCAGATCCGCACGGGCGCCAGTGCTATCCAAGAAGCGGCCAAGTTGATATTATGGCTGGAAAATAAGATAGAAGCCTTGATCGCCGCTGGGCGTACCGACGATCGGTTTTCACCGCCACATTCCACCTTACAGGCTGGTATCTGCCGAGGGGGGCTAGCTCCTAATATCATCGCTGACCAATGTCACATCCAATGGGACCTGAGGATTATCCCGAATGATGATTGGCAAATAATCCTGGAAGCGTTTCTACAGTACTGTCAAGAAAGAGAGAGGATTTGCCAAGCCAAAGTTCCTGAATTTCGTATCGAAACAGTTCCGCAATATCCCTTTGTACCCGCTTTGGACACTG
>JAHQWA010000123.1 GCA_019634045.1 Saprospiraceae bacterium | reverse complement strand
CTCCTCCCCTAGCCTTTTCAATAGCTTCTTTGACTTTGGGCGCCGTTTGTCCAATGTATTCTCCTACTAAATCCACTCGATCTACCTCATGGACGTGCCCTTTGCTCAGGAGTCCCATTTTTTTGTACAGGCGCCCCATCATGCTCCCTACCGTGGTTTTACCGGTTCCGGGATTTCCGATGAAGACCGAATGTACATTTACCTCTTCTTTTTCCTCAAAACCTTTCTCCTTCCTCAGTTGTAGGAACTGAATATACTTGGCATGATCTCGTACCTGTGATTTAATGGCGCTAAGTCCGATTAGGGCATCCATTTTGGACATCAACTCCTCGAAAGTCTGTGGAATATCTTCAACCGGATTTAATACAATGGGAGTACTGCGGCTAGGTAAAAGGACACCACTGACACCTTCTGCAAAGTCTTCGCTGATCTTAAAAGGAATTACAGCCAGCAGTTTATCCATAAACACGACCTCGGCTGTATATCGATCCATACGCCAGGATCCCTTCACATTGGAGCCCCAGCCTGCGGTAATCTTTATCAAGTTATCCTTCTTCTCCACCCGCTGTAATCGGATCACCTGCCCCTTTAATTCTCGAGCATCATTATAAAACTTGGTAAAAAGTTCGCAATGCCAGGATTTCTCTGACATGAGGTTCCGAAGAACTATCTCCACATAGATATAGCGTGTTTCCTCACAACTAAATTCTTTATAATATGTGCGCTCTTCTTCAATCAGGTCATCGTAAGGACCTTCGTATAGTTTCAGTGATTCAACGGCCAGGTAGGGATTCAGTTCGGCGGTGGCAGGCTGCCCCGCGTCTTCTACATAAAAGTACTTGGATGCTACTTTTTCTCCTTCGATATAAGCTTCCCAGAAGTAAGTCCCTTTTTTCCAAAAGGCTCCTTCTGTTTTATTGCCCCACCCTTCTCGGATGTATACTACATTATCGTATTTGCTAACTTTTCTTCTTAGGGGTAAGAGACACAGCTCTTTCTTGCCTTTCTTTAGCGTAAAGCATCTTAATTCTACCTCTATTTCCCAATCCTCGGCATCAAAGAGTTTATTATAAAAAGATAATTCCGCATAGATGTAGGTGGCTTCATACCGATCAAAAACTTGTCGATATTTCTTCTTGTTATCTGCCAGCCACTCTGTAGAAGAATATACCTTTAATTCCTTAAACTTAAAGTTCTTAGTACCCGATTGAGGGAACTCAACTGCCATATCTGGTCTCCTTAGCTAGTGTTTACAATGATCCAAAATGTCCTATCGTGATCGCTGACTAATAAGTACTTTGTAACCTAAATTTTTATAGTTTCTGGTTGTGCATTTTGCGGCTAGACTAGGTAGAGAAATCGCACTTAGCCATCGGCTAAGTAAGGCTTTTTATAAGATAGCCTGGTCGTAAAAGGCACAGCAGAGAAACAGGAGTATCTATTGTCATACTACTTAAATATACGAAGGAGCCTGCAATTTGGTACATTTTTTTGAAAAAGATACCCTTCCTCTATTTTTTTTGCACACCGTGTTAACTTATTCCGAAAATTGAAATGGCCTCAAAATAAAAAAAGGCGCCAGAGTGATTAAACTCCAGGCACCTTAAAACCACCTATCTATTCTTTGATTGCTTTATTTCTTATGGCTGAACAATGAAAGGTGACCAATGTTTAGTTTTTTCTTGTATTTTAAAGCCGTTTTTTCAGTAATGATAAAAACCTGACATTTTAACAATAAAGCTAACTGGGCGTTGAAAAACAAAGGCGTTGAAAATCCTTTTCCTGCCCAGTTCCAAGAGTATGTTTATACTCTATAATGACATTGAGCGCGCAAGCCCCTAGGAATTCAGCAATCACGTTTGCCCATTAGGATGGATTCTTGTGCGGATATCAAGGGAGCATAAACCTTGACTGCCTCGGAACCATGTTACTGCACACTTTAGAATTTTGCTGATGGGCATTACATAAGCGACTGATACCCATGGCCAACATAAGCATACAACTCCCTACCCTTATCCAAGACGTGATCGTAGACGGCATGCCGCAGTACTACCTGAGGCCACTATTTGCCCCTTACCCCTTTGTCACTCATCGACGATATAACTTGGCCATTACTCAGTATCAAAAGGAGGTAAAACTATCCTTCAAGGGCCTAAGTTTGAATCGCGATACCATGGATCGTGTGCTTTGGTATCTATTCTCTCCGATCATCCAGTATCAAAAACTTCCGATTGCCTTTACGCTTTCCGGAGAATATATCCAGGGAGAGATCAGCATGATTCGGTTCAGCTTGAAAGATTATGATTTTATCGGCTTCCCCGCTTTGAACAACTACCTCTTCATGATCAAGACGGAAAAGCGTAGTGCGGAAGATTACCAGCGAGAAGCCACTGAACGGGTTAAGAAACTGATGAAGCTCTTCAAGCAAGACATGGGAAAAGAATTTGATGCTTCTCAATATTTTGCTGGTAAAAAGGAGTTTATCACTAAGATTCCCGTCAATATTCGCGTAGGACAAAGTCCGTTTAAGTTTGATAGAAAGGAAGATGATTGGTTTTTTTCTAGACTCAGTCATCACGAAGAATTCGATGGAGCCACTGAGATTGAAAAGATCGGACACGACCTGAATGCCCGCTATCCCAGTGAGTTGAATCGAGCTTATTTTCAGGAGGAGCTTGTCGATCACTTATACACGATTCTATTTCGAAAAACCAATACTTCCTTGGCCATTGTAGGTCCTCCTGGCGTTGGCAAATCCACTGCTATTCAAGAAACCCTCTATCGATACCTGAGTGGGCATTATGAAAAGCAAAAAGGGAGAGCGCAGCGGCTTTGGCACATTGACCCCAATCGGGTGATTTCGGGTATGATGGTGGTAGGCATGTGGCAAAAGCGGCTGGAAGCCATCATCCAATACCTGCGCAAGCCTGAAGAGCGCTCTAAAAAAGGAGATAAACTGATCGTAACTAATCCCGTTGCGCTACTGCGCATCGGAAAGTCTGCTAACAACAACATGACTCTAGCAGATGTCTTCAAGCCCTATCTTGAAAAGCGAGAGTTGCAAATGATAATCTTAGCCAGCCAAGAAGAATGGAAGGTATTGCAAGAACAGGACCGACGCTTCAGTGATTTGTTTCAACTGATCCGGGTTCAGGAACCAGATTCGCTCACGGCGACGAAGATCATCCTGCAGCAACGGAAGCATCTGGAATTTGAGAATGGCGTAAGTATCACGATCAAGGCCATTCATCAATTGTTGGATATTCAGCGCAATTACCTCAAAAACAAGCCACTTCCCGGAAGTGTCATGGATTTGCTCAAGCAAATTGCAGCCAAATACCGCTATGGGCAGGTAGATGCCCCTGAGGTCCGGGAAGAATTCAATGCGTATAGTGGGCTTCGAGAACAAATCTTCGATACCGGTACGGTCATTGAAGATAATGAGATTGACCAGATTTTTGCTAGAGAGCTGGTGGGTCAGCCGGAGGCCGTCAGAGCCTTGGCAGACGTAGTTCATTTGCTAAAAGCAAAACTGAACAATAGTAGTGAGCCCATCTGTTCGTTGCTGTTCGTTGGTCCTACCGGGGTCGGGAAAACGCATGCCGCCAAGGTCCTTGCCCAATACCTGACGGGTAGTGAGCAACACCTGATTCGCTTCGACATGAATGAGTTCATTGATGAAGGAGCAGCCCAACGCTTGATTGGAGACTACTCGAATCCAGAGGGCCAATTGACAAGTGAGATTCGATATCGGCCTTTCGGTATCTTGCTGTTGGATGAAATCGAAAAGGCGCATCCGAAGGTGCATGATCTACTACTACAGGTCTTGGATGCCGGACGCCTGACCGACAGCTTAGGCCGCACTGTAGATTTCAGCAATATCATCATCATCATGACTTCCAATCTCGGAGCAGAGGAAGTCAATCGCCAATTAGGCTTTGGTGATAAAGGAGCCCAAGATGAATCGATCATTCTCCGTTCCATTGAAGCTCATTTCCGACCAGAGTTTGTCAACCGGATCAAAAAGATCGTCTTTTTCAATCCGCTACAGCCTGAGCACATCTTAGGTATTGCACAGTTGCAGATTCGAGAACTGCTTCAGCGAGACGGTTTTGTACGTCGTACCACTATCCTCAACATCTCTCAACCCGCACTAGAATACGTGGCGCATCGGGGCTTTCATGCTAGAATGGGCGGAAGAGCCTTGAAGCGTCAGATTGAACGTGATCTAACCTCTTTATCAGCCGAACAACTGATCTCTTCTTACCATAGCAATCCGATTCTATTTGACATAGATCTTAAGGATGGGCACCTCCATCCTCGAATTAATACCCTGGAGTTTGTACAGTCAATCGAAGATGACTGGCTTCCCCCGCTTCCTAAAGAAGGAGGAGGAGTAAGATTTTATTCAAACTTATTACACCGTATTGAAAAGCTAGAAGAGGATATCAATGATCTGGAAAAGTATCTTCCTCCAAGCCAAGATCCGATGATCATCATTGGTGAAGGGCAGCTGGATTGGCAGTATTACGGATTTAAAACCAAAGTCAGCGAAACGAAAGAATTGATCCAGAATATGATGTTGGGTTTTTCTGATAAGTATTTCATTGAAAGCCCCGCCAACCCGCTCCGCCTCAAGCCAGCGGTCAAACCGAGGAAGGATTGGTCTAAAGGCGTGAGGGAAAACTTCAAGGATCGCTTGTTCCAAAAGGAGGCGCTGCAAGAAATCAGCGAAGCCTATCAGTATGCCACCGCTCAATTTGACAACCTCAAATCTGAGTTTATCAATAACTACTTAAAAGTTAGCGTCCTGTTGATTTGTGGCAGAGGCTTTTTGCGTCGAGAAACGGAGCGAGTGACTATGCATTTTGAATCCTGTATTACGGGATTAGGTGAGGCGGAGACGGCAACGCTGTGTCGGCTCTATGCGCGGCTACTTAGTTTGCTCGACATCCACTACGAAATGAATGAGGATAAGACGAAGATCCATGCAGAAGGATATTCATTAATAGATCTCTTCCGGGCAGAGGAAGGCATCCAACTCTTTTATGTGGCTCACCAGAATCCACTTCCGATCCGCATGTGGATTGAGAAAGATCAACAGCCTATATCGAGTACAGCTAGTTATAAAGTAATCCGTATTTTTGACGGTTCAAACACCATGACAGACCTGCGGTCAGGATTTTCGAATGCAGTAAATATTACTCCAGAAGAATTCAAGTTATTGATCTATGCAGGTTTATCACTGGAGCTAAAGGAAATAGTATAAGAAGCTATGAATCAATTGGAGACATTTAAGGGTATCAAAACCTTCATTTTTGATGTAGATGGAGTGATGACCAATAGCGAGATCATTGTTTTTGAGGACGGGAAATTGGTTCGAAAAATGAGTATTCGCGATGGTTTTGCCTTAAAAATGGCAGTACAATCAGGATATAAAGTGGCGATCATTACCGGTGGAAAGTCTGAAGGAGTTATTAAACGACTTAAGGCTTTGGGGATAGTAGACATATACAGCGGCTATCAGGACAAACTAGAGGCCTATGAAGAATTGGTTTACACCTACGAATTGAACGAGGAGCATATTCTCTATATGGGCGATGATGTACCTGATTATCCAGTAATGCGTCGGGTCGGTTTTCCTACTTGTCCTAGCAATGCAGTGCCAGAAATCATCGAATTGGCACAGTATATTTCTCCTTATGAGGGGGGAGCGGGTTGCGTGCGGGATGTGATCGAGAAAGTGCTGAAGCTGAATGGAAAATGGCCGATTAAATCTGGCTACGAAGAGGAAGAATGAACAGTTAAAAATCATGCGTTTCCAACCGCCAGATGGCGAAAGGAAAGTGTAATGCAAAAGGAGCTACATGCCATTATTTAAATTAATCCGTTGGCCAAATCTGGTGATCGTTGCCTTGACCCAGATTTTGATCTTTAATTGGGTGTTGCTCCCCAGTTTCGAACAATACAATATTAGAAGTTCTCTCGATCAAAACCAGTTCTTTCTACTAAGTTTGGTCACTCTCCTACTCAGCGCTGGCGGGTACATTATTAATGACATTTATGATCGAGACATTGATAAGATCGATAAACCTGAACGCCTGATCATTGGCAAAGAGATCGACTTACCCACTGCCTACTGGTTGTACTTTGTAATACATTTAATTGGTTTTTTGTTGGCGCTATATTTAGCCTTTGTAGTAGAGAAACCTGGTTACGTAGGTTTATTCCCATTGGCTAGTACCGGCTTGTACGTCTATTCTCGCTGGTTGAAGCGAATGCCACTGTGGGGAAACCTACTGATCGCGCTCTACTGTAGTGGAGTAGCTGGGATTATATGGTTCGCTGAAAGAAATGCCTTCACTGAGTTGGCGATTGCAGAACGTACCTATCAAAAAATAGGAGCCGTACTCATCACCTACCTAGTCTTTGCCTTCTTGACTACTCTTTTTCGAGAGCTGATTAAAGATATGGAAGATATTGAGGGAGATTCAGGTGGGGGATTCCGGACAGCACCGATTGTTTGGGGTATGAATACTTGTCGGCAGCTGGTCTCAGTATTGGGCGTTGTCATCCTATTTTTCCTTTTAGCCGCTGGCTGGTTTTTCTGGCAAAAACTAGGATCACCAGTTTCTGGTGTAGTCTTGATGGTCATGTCACTCCCGATGTGTTTATTATTGTTTAAACTGACCCAGGCCAATGAAAAGAAGCATTTTCATCAATTGAGTCAATGGGCAAAACTGTTAATGCTTAGTGGCATTCTCATCTTATTCTTGTTAGAAATTTAAGCGCTTACGAATGCAACATAAGAAACTAATCCTAGCCTCCAAATCTCCTCG
>JAHQWA010000122.1 GCA_019634045.1 Saprospiraceae bacterium | reverse complement strand
TAATATTCCACATGGGAAATACACTTTTCGGGTACAAGCCCGTCTGGGTGACCAGGCCTGGGGGGAAGGAGAAAAATCAATGCGTGTAATCGTTAAGCCGGCCTTTTGGCAAACCTGGTGGTTCAGGATACTCGTACTATTGACGGTAGTGGGAATTGTCTGGACTATTTACCAGAATAGTGTAGGGAATTTGAAGCGGAACAAACGACTACTGGAAGCTACCGTAAAAGAACGAACGGAGGACATTCAATACCAAAAAGACCAGTTGGAGAAGACTGTTCAGGAGCTCAAAGCCACACAAGCACAATTAGTACAATCCGAAAAAATGGCCTCCCTAGGCCAATTGACTGCAGGTATTGCACACGAGATCAATAATCCCGTCAATTTTATCGCCTCGAATGTGGAAGCCTTAAAGCTAGATTTCGCCGACCTTCAGACCTTGTTGGATCGGATCGATGAGCTTCCCGATTGCGATAATCCTCAACGTTGCCTGGAAGAGATCAACCAACTGAGCAGTAGCTTAGATGTCACCCTACTGAAGAATGAGATCAGAGACCTAATCGGAGGAGTCGAAAGAGGTGCCCAAAGGACCAAGGATATTGTCAGTGGCTTGCGAACCTTCTCCAGAGACAACAAGGATAAATTTGAATTGGCTAACATTCATGAAGGGCTTGATTCTACCCTCATTATACTGGGGAATAAACTAAAGGGGCGCATACAGATAAGAAAAGAATACGGTGAGATTCCGGAGGTCTATTGCCAAATTAGCAAGCTCAATCAGGTATTTCTTAATATTATCAATAATGCCATTCAAGCCATCAATGAGGATGAGGGACTGATTACCATCTCCACAAAAGCGGTGGAAGGACAGTTACAAATCAGTATTAGCGATACTGGTCCAGGGATGGAAGAAATCACCAAGAAGCGAATATTTGAACCCTTTTATACCACAAAGGAAGTAGGTAAAGGCACCGGTTTGGGGCTTTCCATCAGCTATGGAATTGTGGAGCATCACCGTGGAAAAATACAGGTGGAAAGCAAAGTGGGAAAGGGCGCTACTTTTACCTTGATCCTTCCCATTGCCCCTGCTTAGAATGAAGCGAACGCTATATACCATCGGCTTACTGTTCTTGACTGGTTTACTACATGGTCAAGAGGGATTCTACAGCATCCCTGATGGTATTAGAAATGACTTTTCCCAGCAGCTTGATAGTCAACTGATTCTAACCGAAAGCATCTTATTTCAACAGCCGGATCAGGCCTACACACAAATACAGACACTCCTTCCCCTACTCCGCGAGCATGGAGCCAATAGAGAAGAAGGCTTTGCCCATTTTTTTTCAGCATTAACCTTTATGACCAAAGGCATGTGGAGGGAGGCTGAAGACCTTTTCTTTCAGTCTATTAAAGCCTTTCGATTGGCTGGCGATTCCCTGGGGGTGGCCCTAGCCTCTGATAAAATTGGATATGCTTTCCGAGAGCAAGGTAGAATGGACCAAAGTTTAAAGTATCACCTACAGGGTTTGCAACTCAGGGAGGACCATGGCGGTCAACCTATCAAAATAGCTTACTCCAATGCTAGCGTCGGCGGGGTTTATTTTGTCCTGAAAGACTATGATACTGCGCTGGAATATTTCGATAAAGCCTTTTCGATTCGTCAGGCCGAAAGAGATACGCTGGGAATTGGCTTGTCGCTTAAAGGCATTGGTCGCCTTCACCGCTTACAAAAACGTTATGATGAAAGTCTAGATTATCTGCTGAGAGCACTAGACATTTTTCAGAAGGTGAAAGGAATGGGGCACATTATCGACACCTACGAGGAATTGGGCTATTTGTACCGAAGTATCGCCTTACCGGAGCAAGCAAAACGCTCCTTTCTCAAGGGACTAGCGGTTGGCAAACAGGTGAACAGCATTGGTAAGATGGCACGCCTGCATTTAGAGTTAGGCCTACTTTACAAAGAAGAGCGTCAGCTACAATTGGCAAAAGAAAACCTTGAAGCCAGCTTGGCAAATAGCCTAAAAAGCCAGTCTCAATCCAATACAATCCGCGCCTATGAGGAGCTATCATTAATAGCCGAAGAAAATGGAGACTTTCAACAGGCTCATACCCTTTACAAAGCCTATACGGAAGCCAAAGACAGCCTCTATTCTCAAGACTATAGTCAGCAGCTGGCCCAAATCAAGACCGCCTACGAAACAGAACAAAAGGAACAAGAAATAGAAAACTTAAAGCAGGAGACAGCTTGGCGGCTCCGGGAGCGACGTGTATTTATCGCTGGTGTGATTATTCTCCTGCTACTGGCTATTGCCTTAATCGGCGCTTTTCGTCAGCGCAACCTGGCCTATGGTCGGGCCCTCGCAGAACAGGAGAAAACGCAATCTCTACTACAGGAAAAGGAAGAACTACTGCAGGATCTTAAATCAACACAAGGACATTTGGTCCAATCAGAAAAAATGGCCTCATTGGGGCAATTAACTGCCGGTATAGCTCATGAGATTAACAACCCGATTAATTTCATGGCTTCCAATGTTCACGCCCTAAAGCTAGATTTTGATGACCTCAAAAAACTTTTGGCCAAGGTAAAAGTTCTATCCCAACAGCCTCCCACACCAGACATTGTGGAGGGTATTATAGCCCTCAACCAACAATTGGACATCAATTATCTAGAGGATGAGATTTCACAATTGATCGAGGGGATTGAAAGGGGAGCCTCGCGCACACAAAATATCGTTATAGGCTTACGTACCTTTTCACGAAGATCAGGGGAAGAATTTGTTCCATCGGATATGCATCGGGGCCTAGATGCTACCTTAACGATACTGAATAACAAAATCTCCCCCAATGCAAAAGTCTTAAAGAACTACGGTAACATCCCTTTGGTGGCTTGTCAGTTTGATCGAATCAATCAGGTTTTCATGAATGTACTTAACAATGCTATTGATGCCATTGGCAAAACGGGTACAATCGAAATTAAAACTTGGACAGACCAAGAATCCGTTTTCATTGTGATCCAAGACGATGGTCCGGGGATGAGGCCGGACACCATCGAACGCATCTTTGAACCTTTTTTCACAACAAAGGAAGTAGGCAAGGGTACCGGACTCGGCTTGTCTATCAGCTATGGGATCATTCAGCAACATGGAGGCGTGATCAAGGCGGAAAGTGAGCTGGGGAAAGGGTCTCGATTTACCATCCAAATTCCGATTGAACAGCTTGATCAAACCGAAGTATTCCCCAACTAACTTTTCTTCTAGGCAGCTGCTTCACGCAATTGATCTCTGACTTCCATCAGCGCAAAGCCGAGTAAGTTGGTGCCCAGCCAATCTCGAGGATCCTTTGCTTGTGGCGCTTCCTTCGCCAAACCGATTCCCCATATTTGATCATAAGGACTAGCCTCTACCAGCACTTTTTCACCCGTAGATAGCAGAAATGCTCGCAAGGCAGCATGCTGTGAAAACTTGTACAAGTTTCCTTTCTTCACAATCTCATAGGCATGGGCCTGCCAAGTATCCAACTCAAACCCTTTTACTTTGCGTCCCATTTTTTTGGCTTCCAAGGGAGTATTAGCTTTCAAAATCAGAGGTAGAGAAGTTTGATCTTGAAAAAGTCTTGCCTTTTCAGCCATCATCCAATGTTCCGCAGTTCTATAGTAGATTCCTTCATGTTGAAACCCTTGTTGCCACCATTGGCTTAAACAAGATTGATTCATACGACCATCTCGGCTGGGGCGATGTCCCCAGAAGAATAAGAAATCTATGGGTGCAGCATTTTCAAATTGCTGAATCAAAGCGGAAAGGTGATATTTCATAGCGCATTAGTTAGTTTTATTTCAAAACTAACAGAAGTGTGTTTTAGTTCCAATGAAGCCTGCAAATCTGAATACTATTGCGCACTAAGCCTTTTTTCCCTCACATACTGCCGTAATCTGCCCTAAAATTCCGATCTTTTAAGCAAAGATACTGGACGCAAAGTGGTTTGGGAATCGATGAGGCAATAGCCTGATTAACGTTTCCCAAACCGCTTTGGCATCTGTATCGCCTATTATTACTGGGGTGTAGTGATCTAAAGTTCTGCGTTTAAAGCGCTTACTCCCTAGCTATACTAAGGCCAATAAGGTTTGGTATCCAGGCCATCTACCTTAAGTATAGCCATTCTCTATACCCTCCAAAACTCTAAACTGTATGAAAAAATTAGATCGCCGCGCCTGGCTGAGAACGGCTGGATTGACCGGCGCCTTTTCTATGCTTGGAGGCCTGTCTGCGGTACAAGCTAAAGATGATGCCGTGGCTCCCATTGCTGCTGCCCCAATCGAAGATGCTGTTGCCCGCCTAAGTTCCAATGAGAATCCGATGGGGCCCTCTCCTAAAGCAAGGCAAGCCATGATTGAGGCATTCGAGTGGGGCTGTCGTTATCCTTACTACTATGCAACAGAGCTGGCCGAAATGATTGCTAAAAAGCATGGTGTTAGTCGAGAACATATCGTGCTAGGTTCTGGCTCCTCGGAGGGACTTAAGTGTACTGCTTTAGCTTTTGGATTGCATGGTGCAGAAATTATTTCTGCCGCCCCCACCTATCTATCTCTCCTATCTTATGCGGAGCAATTTGGTGCACATATCAACATGGTGCCCTTGGATGATGACCTCGTACATGATCTAGATGCGATGGGAGGTCGGATCACCAATCAGACGGGACTAGTCTTTGTCTGTAACCCAAATAACCCAACGGGAACCATCGTACCTGCTCAAAAACTCAAAGACTTCTGCCGAGATGTGTCATCCCAAGTGAATGTCTTTGTCGATGAGGCCTACTTTGAATACATCGAACAGCCCTACCCTTCCATGATCGAATTGGTGAAGGAAGAACAAAATGTCATCGTATCAAGAACCTTCTCTAAGGTTTATGGCTTGGCAGGCGTTCGTATGGGATACCTAGTTGCTAGACCGGATATAGCCGATCGCATTCGAAAAAAACGAATGTCCATGTTAAACGTATTAGCGATCAATGCGGCAAAGGCAGCCCTACAAGATGGAAAATTCTATCAGGCCAGTTTGGCCCAGAATAAGACGACTAAGCAACTGATCTATGATACGCTAGATGATCTTAAGCTTAAGTATGTTCCATCCAGTACCAACTTCGTCTTTTTCCATACTGGTAAAGATATTAAGGAAGTAATTCCGGCGATGCTAGATCACAAGGTAAGAGTGGGCAGGCCGTTCCCTCCTTTGACGGATTGGTGTCGAATCAGTACTGGTACTACCGAAGATGTGAAGCTTTTCTGTAAAGGATTGAGAAAAATGATGGTCTAATAGAACTAGCAGTCCTACCTGCCCACACCTCCGCCGGTGCGGGTAGGTAGGGCTGCAATCAGCTAGAAACTAAATTCAGGATATCGCCCTGGGATTCCCCGAAAGTAGTCTTCAATGTATTTAAAGTCCGCGTCCATATCATCGGTCGTGTAGAAGGGGGGCGCTATTTGTACCCGGCGAATACTATAGTCAAATCTGCAAAGCAATATCGGGATGCCTGCATTTTTTGCCATATAGTAAAATCCTGTCTTCAACTTTTCTACCCGTTTACGCGTGCCTTCAGGCGCGATGCACACTGCAAATTGCTTTCTTTCATTAAAGATATCCACTACTCCATCCACGAAGTTATTACGCTTGGATCGATCCACTGGCACCCCTCCCAATAGCTTCATGATACCGCCTAGCGGAAACTTAAACAGGGAAGCTTTCGCTACATACTTAATCTTCTGTTTCATGATAGATCGGGTCAAAATGCCAATGGGGAAATCCCAGGCCGAGGTATGTGGTACAACTGCAATGATATATTTGTCTGGAAATTTTTCGAAGGCTATCTCCACTTTCCACCCAAAAAGCCCTAAAATAAAGGCACTAATCTTACTAAACATAAAGTCGCTTTATAATTGATTTGACAAGATAGCAGTCTTAGTAGGGTTTACCAAATGAATGGAGCTATCGGTATTTCTAGCTTTGTAATTGAATCAATATGGATACACTACACTCAAAACTTCCCTCTCTTCCGCTTTCACTCCGCCAAGAAATTTTGGAAATGGGTATGCGGAAGAACGTACCTGCTGGAACGGAATTATTACGTGAAGGGCAATATGTAAAAGTTATTCCGTTGGTCCTGGACGGATTGGTGAAGGTTTTTAGTCGCTATGAGGAACGCGAGTTGTTGCTGTATTACATTGAGCCCGTTGAAAGCTGCGTCATGTCCTTTTCTGCGGGTCTATGGAATTTACCCAGTAAGGTCTTTGCTATTACCGAGGAGCAATCGGACTTGATGCTCCTGCCCGTTCAGCATGTGAATGAGTGGGTACGTAAATATCCCACTTTAAATCAACTCTTCTTTGGTCAATTCAATAAACGATACGAAGATCTCCTTTTTACCATTCACCAAGTCCTCTTCCAACGCATGGACGAGCGCCTACTCACCTACCTACGCGAAAGAGCAGAACGCCTTGGAACCAACTTGCTCGATCTCCGCCACCATCAAATTGCTCGGGAATTGGGAACAGCTCGTGAAGTCGTTAGTAGAGTAATGAAGAAACTGGAACAGGAGAAATGGGTCATTCAACATCAGCACGGTATCGAAATACTCAC
>JAHQWA010000121.1 GCA_019634045.1 Saprospiraceae bacterium | reverse complement strand
TTTCAATTACAACAGACCGCGGCGGGATTCTTCACGGTCCGCATTTGGAATGATCAACACACCTTTTACAAACCACTGGTTAAAATGAGTGTTGATCATTCCAAATGCGGACCGTGAAGAATCCAGCCGCTATCTGTTGTAATTGAAAACTATCTTCTTCCACCTCCGTTCGATAAAGAATCCTTCCAGCCGAATCAATCACCATTACCTGCGCTCCGTTCATGGCGCGCCCTTTAATTTTGACCAGTCCAGTGGTGGGGTTGGGAAACAAGAGAATTCCCTTGGTTTGTCCCGGACGGCTATTGAGTCCATTTCCCGCACAGGAGGCGAGAATCTCTTGTCGGGAATTACAGCCAGCTAGGTTGCCATCGATGGCCGCGCCATTGTCCGGATCTTTCAGGTAATCACATAAGCTTTTGACACTACACAGGTTTAAATTCGGGGAAGAGAGCAAGGCCAAGTGTTTGATACTTTGATGATCGATACTATCTAAGCCCGTCAGGCTTGTCAAGCTGGGGTTGTTGTAGACTTGTAAAAGGTCTCCAATCTGTGTCACCCCGAGTAAGCCATTTATATTGTTTAAGGAAGCATTGTTGACGATCTGCAGAAAATTACCGACTTCCTGCAAACCTTCGAGTCCGCGCAAATTTAACAATGACGGATTTCTATCAATGATGAGATCCCCTCCTACCGTACGTAATTGGCCACAGGCACTTAAGCTTTGCAGCAGCGGATTATCAAAGATTTCGAGGACATTGCCAATGGATGTCAAGCTAGATAAACCTACCAAATTAGTCAAGACAGGGTTGGACAACAGGCTAAGCTGTCCCCCAATGTTCTGCAAGGAATCCAGGCCTGACAGATTTCGCAAAGCCAAATTACTGGTAATGCTAAGGTCTTGAGAAACATGCTTAATAGATTGAAACCCCTTCAGATCTTTTAAGGCCCCGTTGGAACTTAGCCGCAGGCTCTGCCCCACTAGTGACAACTGGCCGAGAGCCTCTACGTTTTCTAAAGATCGATTCCCCGCAATGGACAGGCTTTCTCCCACCTCCAGTAAATTATCCAAGCCGGCCAGGCTTTCGAGGCTATAGGTCCCACTGATGGCCAAGTTCCGGCCAATCCCAACCAGCGGAGACAAGCCGTGCAAGTTATTAATATCACCGACGACGCTTTCTTCAATGAGAACCGTACCCAAGATCATCGTACAGCCTGGGTAATTATTCGCGAAGTTATCGATGGCAGCCTGGGACGAAAAGGTAATGCCTGCTGGCAAGCAAGGCTGCGCTTTCAAGGGGGCGCATAGCCCCCAAGCAGGGAAATAGGCAGCCATGCCACCATAAAAGAATATAAAGGAGCAAACCAGAAGCTGTTTCATGATATTGACGGAATGGGTCATACTACTAGACATCAGAGTTAAGAGACCAGACCGCTTCGCTGCGAGAAGCCCTAATCCTAGGCTTCATGGTGAACATAGCAGTCTGTTTTCCGGCTTCTGTCTTCTTGATGTCCAGTAGTATGGGGTATGGGTATGAATCCCCTATTACATGCCTGATAATCGCACTTTAATGGTGTCTCCTCCTTCTGCAAATAAATAGGCTGGATACCGAAATTCAATACGTTTCAAACCTTCGATACGGCGGTCCAATTTTAGCGGCGGAGGGTCTAAAGCAATGACTGAAATCGACATCTGGGGATGCGATAAATTCTCCAATTTTAGCTGCTTACCAGCTTGTGCCAATATGGCCCCTCCAGCGACCATTTGTACATCGGCAGTCGTCATCAATTGCCAAGTCACCAAACGCGTGCTATCTAATGCCTGGATCTGATCCTCGATTACGATCGAGGTCTGACTATCTTTTGTGAAGGTTCGAACAGCACTATTGAGTTGGCCTGCAAAAGTGGGGGACATATCCAAAGTAGCAGTTGGCTGTTTGCCTTGCTTAAAATCGGTAATGGTAGCCATACCATCAACTACATGTAAAGCATCGTCGACCGTTAAAGTGCTATGTCCATAATTATTCTTGGTCAACAAGGTCCATCTTTCACAACCTTGACATCGCCCCCACAAATTAAAGCCGGTTTTTTCTAGATCGTGATAACGTTGGTTGCCGGGATCCACCACCCAGCGTACTCCATTCAATTCGAAGATGAAGGATCCGCCATCCATATTTCCATGATTAACAGTACCTCTCCCCCCTTTACCCGCAAAATAGTATTGATGGGGATCCGAAGCCCCGCCCGTGAAGAAAACGACGGGATTCGCTCCTTCTCCTTTCCATTCCTTAGGTAATTCCCCCTCATTGGAGGCTTCAAATTGAGACATCCAGACTAGTCCTGCGCCAGCTAATCTGCTTAGTTTCCCCATTCCAGACGCGGGCCTCAAAAACCTTTCTCGCTCAAAAAATAGGGGGTTACCGCTTTTTGCGGCAAACCAAGCCAAAGTGATATCTCCATTTTCACTGCGTTGATCCCCACAGTCCGCAAAATTGTAATACCAACCAGAAGGTGCATTACAAATTGCCCTAAAGACTGCACTTTCTTGAAAAGCGGGGTAATCCCCTAGGCCAAAATCCGTGCCGAAGGCACTTTCAAACATGGCCGCAGTGATAACGGAAAAACTGGTACCGTACCCCCAGTAGGTTGAACCCTCGGGATAGACCCCATCAGGGCCATATTCTATCAAGGCATGTGGCATTCCATCGAGGGCACGACTGATCGTTTTTGCCGCCAATTCGGGCTCCTCTTCCGCTACCACTATGGCTGCAGCGATCATCCCTCCATGACAGACCTGATTCCAATTGTTGGTTCCATTGACCCAGCCCGTATTGCCTTTTTTGTTGTAGCTGGGCTTAATCCCCTTTTCAATCAGGTTTTTCTTAACCGCCGTAACCGTGGCAGCTGGTAAGTCTTTGCCCGCCCAATCCACAGCCAGCGCTAGAGCCAAGGACATTTCTGCCACGTCTAGATAATGGGAGGGATTCCAATCCTCAAATGCGCAAATGGCCAACAGTTCTTGATCAATTCGATCGAGTATTTCTTTGTCTCTATCTATCCGATAGATCATCCCTAATACATTCATCCGATACAGCATTTCTCTGGAAACGGATAGTAACCTCCTTCCGGTTTTTATTCGTTTCAAGAGTGGGGCTTGCTGAATCTTGGCTGCGTTCAGTTCTAAGGCCTCATACATATTCTGGATGACAGGGTCTTTCTTCAGTTTCTTTCTCAGCTGCTTTTCTATCTTAGCATTTAGGACCAAGCGTGGGCTTTTTTTAGTAAGATTTTCTTTGAGATAGGCAACAGACATGGGATTCTCCAGTTCCGGAATATTGGTGGACAAGGAAGGAGGAATGGGGGAGCTTGCTGTTAGAGGAGGAGCACTCATACTAAGTACACAAAACAATAGAAAGGACAGGCACGTACTGCGGATATCCATCTGCTAGAATTTTGATAAGATCAAGAAAAAAAGGGTTCTCCGACAACTATTAGGGTCAGAGCGGGAAAAAGTAGTCTAAGTGGGAATACAGGTTTTTTCCAGTATTAGACTGGTCTCAAAGTCGAATGAAGTGTCAAAATAAAAGCAAACCTGGAGTTCATGCAGAGTAGACTCTACCTAAACCCCAGGACGCTCTTTTTTGGTATCTCTCACTAGTACACTAGCTAGAGAAAGCAATTTTACTCAAGTAAGATGATGTAGGCTGGGCTGTATTTACCAGCCAGGGTTTTGTTTCAAATTAGGGTTTTGTGACAAAGCACTGATGGGCATTGGCCATAGATAGTGCTTGGATTCATCAAAAACGGGAACTTCATAATCTGTCCCTTTGTAAATTTCCAGGTATTCGATACCGTCTACCGTTCCGGTTTGAACGATTACCGTGCCATCGGGATCAATCGCATTTCTATTGGCTTCATCCCAACGCATGCCGTAATCCTTTTGTTCTAGTTTCTTGCCTTGCTTCCATCTTCTTAAGTCATCATAACGGAATCCTTCCATGAATAACTCAACTCTTCTTTCCCGTCGAATCTCCGCTAAAACGGCAGATATACCATCATTAGCATAACGAGGATCCATTTCAGGATTGGCATCCAGGTGAGGCATACCTACACGATCCCGGAGTAGATTGATACTGATATCTAGGTCCTCTTGAGATATCGTTCCTCCACCTAACTCAGCTTTGGCTTCGGCATAGTTCAACAAAGCTTCTCCAAATCGCATAGTAATCGCAGGCGTTTCAGAAGAGTTATAAGAAGCATGTGCAGCACCTACTTCGTACACCTTGATAATGTGATATCCCGTGTATACCCTTAATCCACCTGCCATTCCCTGAACGCGTGGATAAGAATAGCGGTCAAAATCGTGATTACCATAGCGATAGATCGCCTGGTCGTCTGGATGAAGTACGGTTTGACGTAACCTGGGGTCACGATTCTCAAAGATGTCTTTGTATACAGCATCGCCTTTGTACAATTCAGAGAGGGTAATGGGCTTTCCATCTGTACACAAATAGTCTTCTACCAAACTTTTCGTAGCCCCGCCATTATAGGATCTATGATAACTCTGGACGTGATTAGTGAAAATACCTCGCTGGTATCTTCTCCAGTATAGAACTTCCGGGTTTCCAGTAAGGTCTGTCATTCTATGACTAGCATTGTAATCACTCGCTGGATCACCAGTCTGATAGAGCGAATAAGGTCCATCTTGCATCAATTCCAATGCGGCATCAGCTGCTACCTGCAACCATTGCTCTGCACCTGACAATCCATGGTATTTACGCCAAGTCCCTTCAAATAAGGCGACTCTTGATTTCACGAGCAATGCACCCCACCGATTTATTCTACCAGGAGCATTACCATCACCCCAATCATCGGGCAGATGCGTCGTGGCAAAATTCAAATCTTCCAAAACATTATTCATGACCAAATCTCGATCGTCTCGTGAGCCATTCAAAATTTCTTCATCATCGGTACCCAGTTCTCTGTCTACCCATTGAGCCGTACCAAACTTGGAAATTTTATCCGCGTAGAACCAACCTCGCATTAGGCGTGCCTCACCGACATATTTATTGCGGACCTCATCAGATATCTGCGCCTTGCCATAATTATCCATTCCGACATTAATGGCTCTTAGAAAATCAAAGCCTCTATAACCGTAAGGAGCCGCACCATTAGGAGGAAAATGCTTACCCGCCCTTACTTGTTGATATCGATCGTGCCTTGAATGTCGCGGAGCCGTGTCATCCGAAAAGCCAGCTAAGTGCCAGATACCGTATCGGTGACTATTAAAGGCATCGCGATGCCCCATAAAAATGGGCACATTTTCGTCCAATCGAGCTAAATGATATAAGCTATTGTTATATACCCTTAGGTCATTTTCTGAATTCCAGAAGGAGGAATTACTAATCTCATCCAAGGGAACTTTTTCTAAAAAGTCGTCATTGCAGCCGAATGACAGTATAGCTACAGCAGCTATCAAAAACGTTTTTATAATATGATTTTTCATTGTCTTTACATTTTAGATTGAAACTCTAATTCCAAAAGCATAAGACCGCTGCTTGTAATACTCTTGTGTCAAAGTAGGTCTTACTTCAGGATCAAGCGGCCGGCGCATGTTTGTCAACTCAAACAAATTCGAACCAGCAAAATAGATGGATACATCAGATACACCAATTTTCCCTAGTTTATCCATTGGCAATGAATAATTCAGCGTGAGGTTTCTCAATCTAATGAAAGCCGCATTCTGCACATAACGGGTTTGTGGCTGTATATTTTGCTTCGTATTTGTAGAAATATGTGGCGCTGCGAAATAAGCATCCCGATTGTCTTCGCTCCAAGTATCGGTGAGGTAATAATTCTCAACGTGACCTGCGTTGAAAGGATAGAAAGCCACCCAGTTACCATTTGGTGGCCAGTATTGCTGTTTCATTACACCTTGGAAAAAGATGTTCAATGAAAGGCTCTTATATCGCAAATCGGTGTTGATTCCAAAAGTATATCTAGGCGCTTCATTGGCGATAATAACTTGGTCACCAGGATTCTCCAAAGTATTGTCCCCCACATTGATGTCTCCATCTCCATCGAGGTCCTCATATCGGATATCTCCGGGTCTCCAGTTAGCACCAATATTTCCTTGGGTAGCGGCAGCATCTACTTCCGCTTCCGTTTGGAAAATACCTTGCGTCACAAAACCCCAACGATCTCCGATTTGATACCCCACGTAGTACTCATCAAGAGAACCCGTTGGATTATCATACTTAGTAATTTCTGCTCTATTATCTGCTAAGGCTAGCGTTATGCCATAAGACCAATCTTTATTAATTCTATTTCTCCAGGAGGCCGAAAGCTCCCAACCCGTCGTTTTTAGGTCCGCCGCATTGGCATCAGGTCCAGCTGTTCCCAGAATAGAAGGGTAGGATACCCCAGTTAACATATCTTTGGTCTCTCTCGAGTAAATATCAAAGGAAACATCCAAACGGTTGTTGAGTATGGAAAAATCCAAGCCTATATTTTGAGAGGTAACACTTTCCCAAGTCAAGGTAGGACTAACCAAACCTGCTGCGGATACGTAGGGCGAACGGGCACCTGCACTGAACATGTAGGGTGAAGTAGACGATCCCAAAGTAGGAATGGCAGGATAAAAATTGTTGCCTAACAATTGATTACCCAAGGTACCGTAAGAAGCACGAATTTTTAGATTGTCTAACCAGCCTGAAGTCCCAGACATGAATTCTTCTTGAGATATTCTCCAAGCAGCGGAGAAAGAAGGGAAGAATCCGAATCGATCATCGGTTGGGAACCTGGAGGTACCATCATACCGGCCGTTGAATTCCAATAGATAGCGTTCCTTAAAGATATAGTTTAAGCGGTAGAATGCTCCTCGTAGGGAAACATCAGACTTACCCCCGTAAGTTTCCTGGCTTCCTGTAGTGGCATTCAAATCAGTCACTTGAGGCGTAATTAAGCCAAATGCTCTAGATCGGATAAATTGATAATTTCCCCATTCCTGGTTAAAGCCTACCATAGCTTTCAAGTAATGGTCATCGCTTAGATCGAAAGTATAATCAGCAAATGTATTCAATACGTAATATTGATCATTATTAGCTTGATTATTAATGTAATCAGTCGCACTGAAACCATTTCCAATAACCAATGCATTCAAGTCCTGGTTTTCTATCACATCCACCTTACTACGCACCTGCTGAAGATCTCTGTAGGTATAGTTGGCCGAAAACTCTGCTCTGATATTTAGTCCAGGAATTGGATTAAGGGTGGCACCCTGGGTTAGGATAATATCATTTCTAGTCCAGGTATCGCGTCCGCCCTGCTCCAGGTAGGGCAAGAAGTTCACACTCTGAAAATGCATACCGATGTACTGCTCGTAATCTTCACGGTCACCAGGTGTCAAATAATAATCGAGATCGGGAAAGGTAAGCGGATTAAGTGGATTTACCCTAGCAAAAGTGTTGATATTAACATCCCAGTTGTAAAAGTGAGGTTTATCACTTCTCTCGGTAGTCACCAATGCTCTAGAATCCAGTTTCAACCACTCCGTAATCTTAACATCACCTTTTATCAAAGCGTTATATCGCTTGAAATTTTCGTTTTTCTCCTTATTTTTCAAGTATCCATCTTTATCGAGGACACCAATAGAAACGTAGTAAGACGACTTATCAGTCGCTCCTGAAATACTTAAATCATATTTCGTTTGTGGTGAAAAATCCGTAAGAATCTGGTCTTGGTAATTATTATAGCCATAAAAACGGAGCGAGCCATTAAATACCCCCCAGGCATTTTCTTCCGTTGGGTTTTCACTGTATCGTTGGGTTCCTTCTCTGTAGTCATCGTCAAAGACAGTTCCATTCGTTCGGGAGGTAGCCAAATCTCTTGCTTGTACGTAAGCATAAGGATCCGTCACTGGATCAATAAACATGATGGGCCTTGAAGCAGCAAACTCTGCTCCGAAAGTAAGTCTCATTTTTCCTTCGCGCCCTCTTTTTGTTTCCACCAAGATAACACCAAATGCAGCCCTTGCACCGTAAACAGCCGCAGCAGAGGCATCTTTCAATACACTAATATTGGCGATATCATTAGGATTCAATTTGTTGAGATCCATTGGCACACCGTCTACAAGTACCAATGGACTACCACCGTTGATCGACTCAAATCCTCGAATATTGAAATCAATAGCTGAAGCAGGATCTCCATTTCTAATATTCACGTTTAAGTTGGCAATCACCCCTTGCAGCCCTTCACCTACGTTGGGAATGGGGCGATTTTCCAATACTTCACCGTCCATAGCTGCCACGGCACCAGTCAGGTTCACCTTCTTCTGCGAACCATATCCGACTACTACAATCTCATCCAAGGCCGTTACACTGGCGTCCAGGGCGACATCAATCACCGTTCGACCATCTACGGAAACTTCCAAGGGACTGTAACCCGTGTAAGAAAATACGAGTATTGCATTTTCATCTTCTAGGTCGAGAGAATATTTGCCATCTAGATCAGTGACTGTACCAGAACTTGTTCCTTTCACCAAGATAGATACACCGATTAAAGGAAGTCCCTCTTCCACGGAGGTCACCGTACCCGAAATGCGAATCTTCTCTTCCATATCCACGATCACCTCGGTGATAGATCGGAACTGAGCAGCTGGTTTTTTTGCCTTTCTTTGCAGCCGGATCTCTCCTTTGGTTTCCAGCTTTTGAATCTGTTTGATTTTCCTTTCCAGCTTCTTGGCATTCTTAGTGCCTTTCTTGTTATTTCTGAAAATCACAAAATACTTTTCACCGATTGCCTTATGCTCGAAGCCCGTAAGCTGTAGCAATCGGTCTAAGGCAGACTTCAATTTCTCTCCTTTGATGAAATGAAAATCTACCTTGACATTACGAAGTAGCTTGGTCTCATAAGAGAACACCACTTCGTAACGCTCGCCCATTTCTTCTAGTACTGAAATAAACTGTTTGGGTTGAATTTCCGAAAATCCGGAATTGGCTAAAAGCGGCTGTAGAACGCCTGGAAGTACGAAAAGCAGCATCCACAGCAAATTCCTAGGTTTGTAGAATTTGGCAAAATTCATAATCTTAGTGATTTATTAAGTTAAGTTATAGGGAGCTGGAAGACCACTGCATTGTTGTTTTCCAGCCTTTTTCTTTTTAGGGACTATTTACTCAATCACTAATTGGGTATCTGTTCGCTTGACGGTAAGTCCCGTCATCTCTTGCAAAGCAGAAAGCATTGTGTCATAATTGTCAATGGGAATAGCTATTGTGAATTTGCGGGTTAGATGAGCTTGATCGACGACTTCATACTTGAGTCCATAGATTTCGTTGATCTTTTGTAGAATAACTGAGAACTCGGCGTTTTCCAGGAAAACGAAGCCGTCGCGCCAGGAACTAGGCTCCTCAGTTTTTGGAGTAAGTTTTTGTGTTTTTTTAGTTTTTTGGGAGTAGGTGACCAATTCTCCGGGAACCATGAACAGTTCCTCACTAGAAGTTTCGAAATTGAGTTTCACCTTACCCTCCTCCAGAAATACCTTAGTTTCTTCATGATGGGTATTGACATTGAAGCTGGTCCCCAATACTTCCACCGTTAAATCGTCTGTCAGGACACAAAACTTCTGTCCGGTCTCCTGCTTTTTAGTAACATGAAAGAAAGCCTCACCCGTTAGCCACACGATACGGCTTTCTTTATTGGTCCAGTTATCCCGGTAGGAAATCGAAGAATTGGCATTGAGTTCTACGGTTGAACCATCCGGTAAGGTGAATGTTTGTTGTTCCGCAAAAGCGGTTTGGATCGTAATTAGTGGTGCTTGAAGTTCGTCAAACAGCCAGATCCCAAGCGTCAGTAACAAACCTAAGCTAGCTGCTATTCCAATGCCGATCCTCCATTTTTTCCTCCTAGAAACGATCTCCAAGGGGGAAGGCAATGGCTTTTCACCAGGTAGCTGTTGGGCATTTTTGACCTTCGCCAAAGTCTTTTCATATATCCGTTCAGACTCAGCTGGGCTTGGCAAGGATAGCTCCTTCATATTTTCCCACAACAAGGACATCACATCGGCATATTCCTCACTGGGATTGGCCTTAAAATGATCAAAAAGGAGCTCCAATTCCTGCTTGTTGCATGTGCCTTCGTACAGCTTCTGTATCAGCCTTTCAATGTCAGTCTTGGACATAGTTCTAATTAGTGGTTTCATTGGTATACCCGAATAAATTATTAGAAAGTATTACTCCGACAAGGTATTTTTTTAAAAAAACCTTTATATTCAATTGAAAATTTCCTAAAGAGGGACCAACTATAAACAAGCATGCAAGAAGTCAAAACACATTTGAGACGCCTGCAACTGGGTGATTCAAAGGGCTTTCGCTGGCTTTTTGAACATTATCACCGAAAGGTCTTTTCTTATGCCCTGCGGTTCGTAAAAGATCGCCAAGTGGCAGAGGAACTTACTTCTGATGTATTCCTGAAGTTGTGGGAAAAACGGAGCCAGGTTCAGACCGAAGGATCCTTGCAACAACTATTACTTACCATCACCAAAGGTATGGCCATTGATTATTTGCGGAAGGTCGCTAGGACTAGCAAATCGCGAGAGTCATACTGGCTAAATTATCAAGCGCATAGTCCTGAGTCTGTCGAAGAAGAAAAATTTGAAGAGAATTTGGCGGCTATCCATGAAGCAATCAAAGGACTCCCACCGAAAAGGAGAAAAGTATTTGAATTAAGGTATAAAGAAGAACTATCCTATCAACAGATTGCCCAAATGTTGGACGTATCTCCGAATACCGTGAAGGTACATCTCAACAAGGCTACCAAGTACCTCAGACAACAATTGGAAATTCACTATGATTGGGCCCTAGTCCTTTTTATAGTCGCCATCAGTTGATGGTCTGCTCCTACATATCGCGCAACAAATGTCCCATTTGCTGCTGTTTCGTTCTTAGGTAATTGATATTATCATCGTTGGGGCTAATCACTAAGGGCACTCGCTCGACTAATTCGATGGGTGACTGCTCAAATGCCCCGATTTTATCTGGATTATTGGTAAGCAATTTTATCCGCTTCACTTCTAAGGCATTCAACATATCCAAGGCCACCTGATAGGAGCGATCATCCGTAGCAAGACCAAGCTGGTGATTGGCCTGGATGGTATCCATTCCCAAATCCTGGTAATTATATGCCTTTAATTTATTGATAATACCTATCCCTCTCCCTTCTTGTCGGAGATACAGTACGACTCCACCTTCCTTACTAGTCAATTCCATCGACTTAGCTAATTGTTCTCCACAATCACAACGCTTTGAACCAAAGAGATCACCTGTAATGCATTCAGAGTGGATTCGCGTTAGCACTATTTTATCCGCCGTAAAGTCCTCATGCACCATTGCCAAATGAGGCATCCAATCTCCTTCATCTTTGGCAAAGGCTAGCATATTGAATATTCCCCAGGGAGTGGGGATGCTAGCCTGAGCTTGTTTTTTGAATTCCATTCCTTCTGTGTTACTCGACATTGTAAGCTTACTCAAAACTTCCACGATTGCAACTGCGCAAAGATAGCAGATAAAATAGCAGTTGCTAGTCCAATACAGCAAGAGCTATTCCGAAAAAGGAGCTTTAGCGCATCCTTGACGAATGCTCTTACATATAAAAGGTACAATTGTCAGATAAGTTGCGAAAATACGACAAGAGGTCAATTTTTCTTTATCCTCCTCTTAGAGTTTTGTAGTTTTGGCGGAGTATGAGGATCTGTTAATCCTACTGACAGCTCATTTTTTCTGCGCATTCGAGCTAACAAGTCAGACAGATCTTGCCATTCGGTGATTTCCTGAAGTTGATGATGGTTCCAAACTATCGATACTTCAATACAAACGGAAGAAAACTCATTGTCATCAAATTCAATTTCCTGGATTAGTAATTAAGCTGAGGTAATCCCCTCAGCAAGGATTGGTTTTTCATTTTCTAAACTGGTCTATACCTCGTGTATGGACTTATACCTCTTTGCGGCTTCAGACGTACGACCGTTTGTTTGCCTAGGGATTTGTATGCCCTTCAACCAATGTAGTGGTACGTAGGATCGCAGGGAATTTTAAAACTCTCAAAGTTTATGAAACGACTCACGCTGGTGTTAGTCCTAGCCCTATCTACTATGGCTATGGCTTTCGCCCAACAGAACACCAAGCTAATCAATGGTAAAGTACAAGATGATGCTGGTGAGCCCTTAATTGGAGCTACCGTGCTTGCCAAAGGAACGACGGTTGGAACCGTCACAGATTTTGATGGAAATTTTGCGCTCGAACTCCCTCCTGAAGCCAACATTCTCATTTTCTCCTACACCGGGTACCAATCACAAGAAATCGAAGTCGGTAATTCGACGCAGATCGATGTGGTACTTAATACAGAAGATATACTGCTAAACGAAGTTGTGGTCGTTGGCTACAACTCAGTAAAGAAATCTGACTTGACTTCTGCGGTATCGAAAGTTTCGGGAGAAGATCTTGTAGCTCAACCTATTGGTAGTATTGACAACCTACTTCAGGGGCAATCTACTGGTCTACAAGCTGTTGGCCAAAATGGCCGCCCTGGCGGGCAAGCCTACATCCGTATTCGGGGAGTAGGTTCGGTGAATGCTTCCAGCGAACCCCTATTCATGATTGACGGGGTACAGGTTACGCAGTCTGATTACAATGCATTAAATCCGAATGACGTTAAAGAAGTAACGGTATTGAAAGATGCCGGTGCTACCTCCATCTATGGTTCTCGCGCTTCAAACGGTGTGATTTTGATCACGACGAAGAAAGGAAATGCGGGAAAAAAACCTAAGATCGACTACAGTTTCCAGTACGGCCAGAAGGAAATGGTCGATATTGGTTTTGAGATGATGAATGGCGCCCAAAAGCTTGATTATGAAGTAGCATTGGGAGCTCGAACACCAGAAAGTGCAGACGCCATACGCGCAAATCTTAGCTATTTGGAAACCGATTGGGAAGATGTTCTGCTACGAACAGGCAATGTTCGTTCCCACAACTTTTCGATCAATGGCGGGAACGAATTGGCGACCTACTATTTCTCGATGAGTTACTACGATGAGGACGGAATCTCTATCGCTTCTGATTTTAACCGTATATCTGGGCGCTTGAATATGGACTTCCAAGTATCGGACTGGTTGAAGATTGGCAATACACTTAACATTAGTCAGACGGATGAAAATGAACTCCGTGATCGCTTCAATGTACAGAATCCGTTTTATGCTTTCTTAGGGTATAACCCATATGAAACGGAATTTCAGTATGACGCTGAAGGTAACCTTAAGTTAGATGAAAACGGAGAGCCTATATACAATAATACCAGCCAAGGGTTCAGTATTTCCGAAGCACAGCGTAATAATCCAGAGGACAATAAGCGGACCAGCGCGATTGGTAATATTTATGCAGAGGCCTCAATTCTCCCTGGTTTGACAGCACGTACACAGGTAGGAGGTAATTACCAACTCTTCAGAAGAGAATACTATATCTATCCAGGTTCTGTTTTGGATGGTTACATCGGTGACCCGAATGCCCCGGGTAGTAAAACAGACAACGGTAGTGATCGATTCATTTTCAACTGGACGAATACCTTAAACTACAATACCACTTTCAGTGACGTACACAATTTTGGCGCCCTTTTAGGTACAGAATATTTCAAACGTAGCCTAAGGGGCTTCCGATTGGATGGAAAAGGATTTCCTTCCTCGCAATTTAGTACACAAGACAATGCGGCTGAGATTACCGGCGGTAACACTACGCTTACAGAATGGGCCCTGTGGTCTCAGTTTGGTGAAGCACGTTATAACTATGCAGGTAAGTACTATGCGACGGCAAGTATTCGTCGAGACGGAAGTTCTCGTTTTGGTTCTGAAAGTCAGTTTGGTACTTTCTTTGCCGGTAGCTTGGCCTGGAATATTGCCAACGAAGGTTTCCTGTCCAGTTTAGGTGTATTTGATCAATTGAAATTGAGGTTGTCTGCCGGTACTTCCGGAAATGAGCCGACCAATCTTTACTGGCAAGGTACTTATGGTTTTGGTAGTTATATTGATCAAACCGCCTCCTTCCCCAATCAGCTTTCCAATGCCACCATTAAGTGGGAGGAGAACTTTAACTATAGTATCGGAATTGACTTCGGTCTATACAACAACCGGATTTCTGGTAGCATCGACTACTATAACCGAAGAACTTACGACCTGCTTTTCCCAAAACCGCTTTCCTCCACCACCGGGTGGACTTCTCGACTAGCTAATGTCGGTGAAATGTTGAACTCTGGAATTGAGTTTGAGGTGATCGGAGATGTGATTCGTACCAATGACCTGACCTTGTCCTTATACGGTAGCATTTCTACCAATAAAAACGAGATTACCAAGCTAGATAATAACGGAGAAGATATCATCAACGCCAACAGTGGAGTAAGTTTACTACGAGAAGGACTTCCGGTTAATACCTACTACCTCGTGCGAACGGCTGGAGTTGACCCAGCCACGGGAGCTCCCCTGTTCTTGGATCAGGATGGTAATGTAACCGATACTTACAGCTCGGACTTCGCTGTTGCCCTAGAAGATAAGGCCCCTCAGCCTACATACTTTGGTTCATTCGGGGCTAAGGTGCGTTACAAAGGCTTGGATTTTGACGCCAACTTCTACTACTCTGGTGGTAATCACGTCTACAACTTCATGTTAGCTACCCTAGAAAGTGATGGAGCAAATATCAATATCAATCAAACGGTAAATTCCTTCAACTATTGGCAAAATCCAGGTGATACGGGCGTACTGCCTAAACCGGACGTAACTAATAACGTACAGGGTTCTGATCGCTACTTACAAAGAGCCGATTACATCCGTTTGCGAAATATTACCGTGGGCTACAATCTACCTCGTGAATGGTTAGATAAAGTATACATGCAAAACCTCCGATTGTTTGTGCAAGGCACCAACCTGTACACATACAATCCTTATTTCACTGGTGATCCTGAAGTGGGTAGAGGAAGTGAAGATTCAAACTTGCTACTCGCTGGTGAGTTCACCCTTTTCACCTATCCTCAGTCTTTAGGTTGGACGGTAGGTGTTAATGTAACTTTCTAATCATAGGTAGACAACAATAATAACAATGAAATATTTACTCTATAAATCATTTATTTTTTTGATGCTGTTAGGCGTAGTTAGCTGCACAGACAAGCTAGAACTGACTCCCAATAATAGCCTCGATACGGAGCAGGCTTTACAGCAACCTTCCGACTTCACCAATGCCATTAAGGGCGTATACTCTCGCTTCAGAACGGGAACCTACTGGGGGGGCTGGTATCAGATCGTTCCTGATGTACTTTCTGATAATTTGATTCTTAATTCTGAGGGACGTAATAGTAAGCAAGGGTTACACTACTGGAATTACAGTGGCACCAACACTTGGGGTGGACTTTGGACCAATGCGTACCTCGTAACTTATCGCGCCAACTCCATCTTGGAGAATATTGAGGTGTTATCTGATGGCGACTTCAAAAATAACATCCAAGGGGAGGCTTTGGCCTTGCGCGCCATCGCTCACTTTGACCTGAGCAGGGTCTTTGCTAAACTTCCACAACAAGCGGGAGCAGGAGATCCGGGTGTTCCCTATGTAACTAGTACCGATGTTACGCTGCAACCCAGTAGACCTGCCGCTCAGGAAACTTACGATAAGATCATTGCAGACTTGGAACAAGCCAAGGCCTTAATCAATTCAGACAATGGATCTGGAAGATTAAACCAAGCCTCTATTAATGCTTTCTTGTCTCGAGTATACCTATATGCAGGGCAATACAACGAGGCAGCCACCGCAGCCACTGCAGCTATCAGTGATGGAGGTACCGTTACTACACGAACTAACTTTGCCGACATCTGGAAAGATAAGTTGGAACAAGGGATCAACTTTAAGGTTCGAATCACGGAGGCGGATGGCAATGCTATTGGCACGCAATACAGCCAAACAGGGGCTTCCGGTGTGCGTTCAGAGTACAATGTAGATTTCGCTTTGTATGAGTTGTATCAGGACACTGATATTCGTAAATCTACCTACTTCTTCATCGGCCCATTTGCTAGTAAAGAGTTCATACACATTGCCAAGTACTTTGGCCGAGAAACTGGATCTGTGAATGTGGTAGATGCTAAACTTATTCGATGGGAAGAGGTGTATCTAACACGTGCCGAAGCCTTTGCAGAATTGGGCAAAGATGTAGATGCCCTAGCGGATCTCGATGCCGTACGTGCCGAGCGATACGAAAACTTTGTGTCTGGCAATGAAAGTGGTCAGGCCTTGAAGGATGCCATTGCCCTAGAAAGACGATTGGAGCTGGCTTTTGAAGGCCATCGCTTCTTCGACCTAAAACGCAAAGGGCTAGCGATTAGTCGTTCTTCCTTTGGAGACGAGTCTAATGGCGGAGGTGTTTCTCTTCCTGCAGATGTATTGGAAATGCCGGTAGGTGATCCGCGCTTCCAATTGCCGATCCCACAGGCTGAGCTGAATGCCAATCCAAATATGGAGCAAAATCCAGGCTATTAGAGCCTTGGCAGCTATCCAACAATTGCTGTGCAAAATTATAAACGCGGTGCCTAAGGAGGAGTAGCCTTTTAAATGATAGGCTACCCTTTTCAGGGACTGAAGAGTGAGGAAATTTCAGGATGCTGAGACTTTGAGTCTTCAGGAATAAGAATCCTACTTCATACTAATCCATCTACCATGAAAACCCAATGTGGAGTCCTGGAATTTCCCTCGCTCCTTTTGAGAATATAAAAATTAAGATCATGAATCTATTCTATAAATGTCTTCGACTATTACCCTTTGCTATACTCATCACCTTTTTGAGCTCTTGTGAGGATGTACCCGACGTTCTTAGTTATGTAGGAGAGGACTTTTATCGTTTTACGAGTCCAGCCAGCTCTATCGCTGAGAACTCTCCAGAACCTGTTAGTATTCCGGTGATATTTAGCTCAAAAGCAGGAGCCACGGCTAGCGGGACTATTCAGTTTGAAGTCAGTGGTGGCCAAGAGGGAGTGGATTACACGCTAGTCAATGCGGATAAATCCCTTAGCATCAGTAGCGGTAATGGTTTCCAGGGGCTGATCCAGATCCAACCACTAGATAACACAGAAAGTAGCGATACCGACATTGAACTCACCATTACATTGCTTAATGGCAGTAATGGAACGATCGGTTTTCCCGGTCCAGACAATACCAACACCGCATCTCATACATTGACTATCATTGACGATGACTGCCCTGTCATTCCGATTGGTGGAACCTATGCATCGGTATCGCGTGGTACTTCTACCGATGGTTGCTGTACCGATGAGATTACAGGTTTTCAGGCAGAGATAACGATCACTGATAATGGGGATGGAAGCTTTACTTTGAATGATTTCAGTGGCGGGATCTACTTGGAATGGTATGATGTTTATAACATTACTTCACAGGATGATTCTCCAGCAACCTTTACAATTACGGACCCCGTTAACAACACCATCTCTTTTGTAGAAGGTTCCATGGAACCTTTTGGAAGGGCTGTGAATGCCACAGGGACTTACGATCCTTGTACCGGCAATCTTAGTTATGCTTGGGAAAGTGGCTGGGGAGATGAAGGAGACGTAAGTCTTAGTGTGAAATAAAAAACATAATCTTTACTTTCAGCAAATAGGTGAAGGCACCGGTTAAAAACTGGTGTCTTCTTTTGTTTCTCCCCTACTTCTACCGCTCAGAAGAACTTATCTTTGCCGTTCAAATTCGTTTATTATCCAATGAAATCACAGCATGGCAAAGAAATCATCCAATAAGAAAAAGGCTAAGATCAAATCTCGTCCGGCTCCAAAACCTGTCCAGTCGCCTAAGCAGCGGCGCATGGGCTATCTAGTCCTTTTATTACTACTTCCCATCGCTGGCGGGATCATTTATTCCACCATTCCATCCAAACCCAAGGTGGGGCCCCAGTTTATTAAAGAGGGGGAACTACAATTCCTCCTGGCCGAAAGAGATAGCATCGTAGAGGAGATCGATATCGAGATTGCCGACACGCCCGACACCCGTACTCAAGGTTTGATGTGGCGTCGATCCATGGAGGATAATCAGGGGATGCTCTTTATTATGGAAGAAAATGAGCCGCAGAGCTTCTGGATGCTCAATACCTACATTTCTCTAGATATCATCTACGTCAATGAGCATAAAGAAATAGTATCGATACAGGCCAATACTACTCCTCAATCCACTCAGTCCGTTCCTTCCGGTGCTGCTGCTAAATACGTAGTAGAAGTAAATGCTGGATTTGCTGCTGAGCATGGTTTAGAAGTAGGAGATCGAATTGATTGGTAAACTTTGACCAACAAAAAAGCCTGCTATCCTTAGACAGCAGGCTTTTTTGAACTGATTCGTTGTTGAAGATTAATATCCAGACCGAGAGCCAGAACCCGGACTTGGTGGATCCATTTCCACATCGCTAGCAGTCGCTACTCTAAACTCCACACGACGGTTCATGTAACTAGCACTAGTTGGAACCAAGGCATTTTCTTTTCCTCCATATTGCAGTACAAAGCGTCCACGGCCAATGGTATGGTTGGTGGACAAGTGCTCAATAACGGCCTTAGCACGTTGGTACGAAAGCAAGTTATTGTAGGATTCTGGGCCTGTTTGATCCGTATAGCCAGAAACGACCAAGCGTAGATTAGGGTTTCCTTTCATCATCCGGCCAATACTAGCTAAGGTTCCGTAGTCAGAATACTTCACAGTAGATTGATCAGAACCAAAGTGAATCATTGGCAAGAACCATTCTGCTACTGAACTCGCTGATTCTGTCAATTGATAGCGAGCGAGCGCCTCGTCGATCATTTCTTGCACGCGCTGTTCCGTAACACCAGCACCACCACCATTCACACCGCCAGGGCCAGGACGACCGCCACCCGGCAATGGGTTGACTACTACGCCTTCGGCATCTACTTCTTCACCAGCTCTTGGTGGGTAGTATGGCTCTCTATCACGGTAATCTGGCACACCATCTTTATCGCTATCTAGCGTTCTACCTTTAGTATCTACGGTAGCATTCGGCGGCGTATTCGGCTCCTGGTCTACGATATCTAGTACACCGTCACGGTCAGAATCCGTCAACGCCTCATCCGTTTTTGCTTTCACATCGGCAATATCATCCATGATGCTCTCCATTGGATTCGCCCAATACAAAGGTTCAGATTGGTTGGAAGGATTACCTAAATTGAAGTTGATGCGGATATTACTGTAGTTTACGATATCGCGGAAGGGAGATCGTACACCTCCTTCCAACTCAGATCCGTCGAGCAAATCAGCTCGGCGTCCAAATAGCAGCATAGCTTGGTGCTCTACTCCAATATTCATGCGCTTACTGATCCGGATGGCTAAACCTGCTCCTAGACCTGCATGAGGCGTAAACTTACGAGGAATGATATTCCCCATCCGCTGCGTTGTAGTTTCATTGAAGAAATCTGATTTAAAGGAATTCACTCCAGCCCCTCCCATTATATAGTAGTTAGCATTTCTAACGGCTTTATCAAAGCGGAAGTTATTCAGACTCAATACGCCCCAACCAGTACCGGAGAACCAGTCTGTGGTATATTGTCTTACTGCATTTTCACCTTTTGCCTGTCCCATCATAAAATCAGCTCGCAAGGAGAAAATATAGTCTGTAGCTTTTCTAACGTGGACACCGTAAGCGTATCCGAATTTGGAAGGTACATCACCAGCAACAAAGAAATAGCCACCATTTGCCCCAACTTCCCACATATTACTGGGCTTTGGTTGTTTATCCTTCTTGTCGCCTTTTTGTGCAAAAATTGTCGTAGTAAAAGTAAAGCTTAGTAAGGCTACTAAGAGCGTAATTGACTTTGTCATAGGGAATAGAATTTTAAATCAGTTCATGGAATAAAGAGGACAAAATATTAAACAAAGAGGTTTGACGCCTAAATCGCCAAACCTCTCATATCTTTTCTGGATATCGATTTGTTCAATTTAAGTTTTCTCATATTACGAGGATTGTCAACCCCATCCTTGCTATATTCCGTCTAGGTAGGGTCCTCAAACTGAGTTCCGCTACATCCTGCAAATCTACGTGATATTCTTGGTTGATCCAATTGATTTTGAGACAAAGGCCATGTTCTGCAGGAATGCTGGCATCAAACGCCAAGTTGCGGTGACTAATCTTATCAAATGTTGTTATATCTGAATTTTACTTTTTTTAAAGTTTTAGGTTTCAATTTTCCAATTTTTTCTTGGTTTTACGGGGTATCCAGATGATCGCGGATGCTAAAATAAATCTTACATTTGCCCTGATCTTAACCTGCCCTATCGTTAAAAACTGTGCACATGTTTGAAAATTGGCTTCAGCCACTACAGCTTTCTGATCTTGAATTGCCGGATTTACTGGAATATCAAATGGGGCGGCATATCCAGCAGTTTAAAGGAAACAATAAACAATTAGGACGGGCACAGATTGCCCTGATTGGTGCCAACACCACCGGGACCAATGCCATTCGTCATGCGCTTTATCAAATGAGTTTCCCTTTTGACAAACTCAAAGTCGTTGACCTCGGCAATACCCGTAAATCGTCCCCCTCCTTTATCACCCAGCTACTCCGAGAATTGCGAGAGCACGATATCTTTCCCATTCTACTTGGGGATCATCCGCAACTCAATTTGGCGCAGTTCAATGCCCTCAAAACCACTCGTACCGCCATAAGCATCAATGTGGTGGATGAGCGCATTCCCTATACTTCGGAAGTGGAGGAAGAGGGTACCTACTACCTTCATCGGCTTTTTGCGCGAAAGCGCCCGCAACTCTTTCACCTCAGTGTCATTGGCTGTCAGGGGCATTTCCTTAGGCCCAGCACGGTGAAATTCATGGAAGAGCGGCATTACGAATCCTTTGGTGTAGGAAAAGCAAAGGCGGATTTGTCTGAATTGGAGCCGATCATTAGGGATGCAGACCTCATGGGCTTTCATTTATCCGCCTTAAAGGGAGCAGAGGTGCCAGGGCAGCAGCAGCCGAGCCCAAGTGGATTTACTGTCGAAGAGGCTTGCCAGATTTGTCGATATGCCGGGCTAAGCGATAAGCTGGGGGCTTTCGGCATCTATGGATATTGGCCGGAAAAGGATGTGAATCAATTGAGTGCCCAGGCTGTGGCACAGATGCTGTGGTATTTTCTGGAAGGCTTCTATAATCGCCAAAATGACTATCCACTTAGCAATGATGGCCTAGTAGAATACATCGTCGACGTCAAAAATCTTGGATTCCAATTGGTGTTCTGGAAAAGTAAAAAGACGGGAAGATGGTGGATTCAAGTACCGGTTAAAACCGCTAAACGATTGCAGCGGCACCGCTT
>JAHQWA010000120.1 GCA_019634045.1 Saprospiraceae bacterium | reverse complement strand
CGAACGGCTTATGAAGGAAATCCTCGAATGGCAGTAGAAAAGTATGTTGGGAAAGAGTATATCCAGCACAATCCGGATGTGGCAGGGGAATAGAGGACAGAGGACAGAAGACAGAGGACAGAAATATAGACCGATTCGCTGACAGTCTGACTTCTTACATCTGTATTCTGTCCTCTGCATTATATTAATCCTTCTGTTCCGCCTTCATTTGAGGGAAGAACAATACTTCTTGTATCGAGTGCTGATTCGTCATCATCATGGTCAAGCGATCGATTCCGATCCCTAGCCCTGATGTCGGTGGCATGCCGTACTCCAAGGATCTCAAGAAATCCTCATCCAGTGCCATGGCCTCTTCATCACCCCGTTGTGCCAAAGTCAACTGATCCTCAAAGCGTTGTCTTTGATCGATTGGGTCATTCAATTCCGAGTAGGCATTAGCGATCTCCTTACCATTCACGAAAAGCTCAAAACGCTCTACTAAGCCTTCTTTGCTTCGGTGTTTTTTGGCCAGAGGGGTCATCTCGATCGGATAATCCGTGATATAAGTAGGTTGGATCAAATGATCTTCCACCTTTTCTCCAAATATCTCATCGATTAGCTTGCCTTTGCCCATCGAAGGATCCACCTCAATATGTAAGTCTTTACAAACCTTGCGCAAGCCTTCCTCATCCATTTCGGAGATATCAATTCCGGTATACTCCTTTATGGAATCGTACATGCTTAATCTACGATAGGGACCAGCAAAATCAATTTCGTTTTCTCCAATGGTAACTTTGGTCGTACCATTTACTTCCATGGCAATGTATTCCGTGCATTGCTCCACCATCTCCATCATCCAATTGTAGTCCTTATAGGCTACATAGATCTCCATTGAAGTAAACTCCGGATTATGCGTGCGATCCATGCCTTCGTTTCGGAACATTTTCCCGATTTCATAGACTCCTTCAAACCCTCCAACAATCAATCGCTTCAAGTATAGCTCATTGGCGATTCGTAGATACAGAGGCATATCCAGGGTATTGTGATGCGTCTTAAAGGGACGTGCTGCTGCACCACCATGAATCGGTTGTAAGATCGGCGTTTCTACTTCTAGCCAGCCCTTTTCATCAAAGAAGCGGCGCATCGCAGATACGATCTTACTGCGCTTGATAAAGATAGCGCGGTATTGCGGGTTAACCGTCAGGTCAACATAACGCTGTCTATATCTAAGTTCCGGATCGGTGAAAGCATCAAACACATTGCCTTCTTCATCTCGCTTTACGATCGGTAGCGGCCGCAAAGATTTACCCAAAACCGTCAACTCAGTCACGTGAATGGTAATCTCTCCCATGCGGGTGCGGAAGGCATGGCCTTTGACACCGACGAAGTCACCGATATCCAATAATTTTTTGAAAATGCTATTGTAGAGGGCCTTGTCTTCGCCTGGAGCTATTTCATCTCGGGATACATAGATTTGTATCCTGCCACTGGAATCCTGTAGTTCGGCGAAAGAGGCTTTGCCCATCACTCGACGGCTCATCAAACGTCCAGCCATCACCACTTCCTGAAAATTCATGCCCTTACCCTCCTCATCTTCTACGTAGTTCTCCTTGACATCCGCTGCGTAGGCATTGACGTCGAATTGCGCAGCGGGATAAGGATCAACACCAAGATCCCGGATCTTTTGAAGATTTTCTCTTCTGACTATTTCCTGTTCACTAAGTTGCATGGATGTATTTTAGTATTAGCTGATTTAAAGTGAAATTATGCAAATAAAGAGGAGCTAGAAAGGGAAAGGCAAGCGGTAAGTAAAGCTCTTCACGCATACAGATCATCTTGTGGATCAATCCCAGTTCCGTAGCTCTTTGGGAAGGGAGCCGTCAGATTATCACGGTCTCCTTTAGAATTTGGCGACTAGGCGCAATTCTGTTTATACGGCTTGATCTTAGAATGATGAAAAGCAATTCTCATATTTGTATAATTTCGAGGCGGCAAAAATAGTTCAATTTCACGGAAAATTGCAACATTGCTGGACCTAAAGTGTTACTTGATCCGTGTTAGAGCTCAGTTGATATGCTAAAGATTGCTTTTTCACCCATTTACAGATACAGTGTTCCCGAGGGTCATCGCTTTCCGATGCTCAAGTACGAACTATTGCCTGAACAATTGCTCTACGAAGGCACGGTCTCAGAGGCCAACTTTTTTCACCCCCAAAAGTTGACGGAAGGGGAGATTCTTCAGACGCATACCATCGCCTATTGGGATAAACTACGCCTACAACAGTTGAGCAGGAAAGAGGAAAGAGCGATAGGCTTGCCCATGTCCGCCCAGCTGGTTGAAAGAGGTAGGCACATCGCGCATGGCACCATAGAGTGTGCCCTCTACGCCCGGCAGTACGGAGTAGCTTTGAATATTGCCGGAGGGACCCATCACGCCTTCGCTGACCGAGGTGAAGGATTCTGCGTTTTCAATGACTTTGCCATCGCTGCCCATCATCTGTTGACGCATAAGCTCGCACAACAAATTTTGATCGTTGATTTAGATGTGCATCAAGGCAACGGAACGGCCAAGATTTTCCAGGACAATCCAAAGGTTTTCACCTTCAGCATGCATGGCGCCAAGAATTATCCTTTGCGAAAGGAGCAATCTGATTTAGATGTAGGATTGCCGGACAAGATCGAAGATAAACCTTATCTAAGCCTCTTGCGGCAGCATCTACCCAAGTTAATTGACCAAGTACAGCCAGATTTTATCTTTTATTTGGCCGGAGTGGATGTGCTGGAGACGGATAAGCTAGGGCGTCTTGGCATGAGCCTGCAGGGGTGCAAGCAGAGAGATGAATTTGTATTTCAGGAATGTAAACGCAACAATATCCCCGTGGCCGTGAGTATGGGAGGCGGTTACTCCGAACGCCTTGCCCACATTGTAGAAGCGCATGCGAATACCTATCGCCTTGCGCAAGAAATTTTCTTTTAGAATCGGACCAATTAATTATGCCGTGCCAGCAGATACTTTTGCTGCCTGGGCACTAGCCTGAGCAGCCAAAATCATATCTGCTCCTTTTTCAGCGATCATGATTGTCGGTGCATTGGTGTTTCCTCGGACGATCTTCGGCATGATAGAGGCGTCGATGACACGCAAGCCTTCGATTCCGCTAACCTTTAGGTTTTCATCAACCACAGCCATCTCATCTTGCCCCATCTTGCAGGTACCCACGGGGTGATAAAGGGTTTCGGCCATTCCCCGCAATAGATCCGCCAACTCCTCGTCCGACTCCAGCTCTTTTTCGGGTAGATATCGAGCGCCACGGTATTCATCTAAAGCGGGTTGTGATAACACTTCATCCGCTAGCTTAGCACCACGAATCAAGGTCGCCACATCCCGTTCATCGCTCAGGTATTTAGGATCAATCAATGGCTTGGAAGCCGCCTGGGCATCCCGTAGCTTAACCTCTCCAACACTGTAAGGCTGCAATAAAATAGGGCCAAAGCCCAGTCCGTTCTCCCCTTTGGGATTATCAAAACCATGCCGTACATAAAAGGCAGGAGCAAAAGCGAATTGTACATCGGGAGCCGGGAGATCTGGCAGCGTTCGCATAAAACCTCCAATTTCGCAAACATTGGAGCTCAAAGGGCCTCCTTTATTGACCAGGAACTGCCAAAGGGCACCTAATATTCTTGGGAAGCCTTCAATCGTATCGTAGGTATCAGATTTTTTACTGCGATAGGCTATACCCCCTAATAGGTGGTCTTGTAAGTTTTGACCGACCCCTGGAATATCTTGAATCACTGAAATATTCTTTTCCTGTAAATGCTCCGCGGGACCAATACCTGATAGCATCAACAATTTAGGGCTATTGAAAGCCCCTGCGCTTAAGATTACCTCCTTGTCAGCACGTACCTCGATTTGCTTTCCGCCTCTTTCATAAATCACGCCCTTTGCCACCTTTCCCTCTACCACGACCTTACTTACATGCGCATTAGTTAACACTTGCAGATTCGAACGATTTCGGATGGGATGAAGGAAAGCATCAGCCGCACTGCAACGACGTCCATTCTTCTGGCTCAATTGATGAAAACCAAATCCTTCCTGGACCTCCCCATTGAAATCCGGGTTTAAAGGGTGGCCGGCTTGTTCGATGGCCTTCAACAAAGCCTTTGACAAGGGATGCTGATAGCGATACCCACTGATCGTCCACTCCCCCCCTACTCCATGGTATGCATTATTGTAAACTTGATTATCCTCTGACTTTTTAAAATACGGAAGTATTTCTTGGTAGGACCACCCTTCGTTGCCTAATTCCGCCCAATGGTCATAGTCCAAGCGATGGCCTCGCATGTAGATCATGGCGTTTGTGCTACTGCAACCTCCAATAACTTTACCGCGAGGTTGAAACATGGGGCGATTATTCATATGTTCCTGCACCACCGTCTCATCTTGCCAGTCGTACTTGGTCTTAAACAACTTAGAAAAAGCAATAGGTGTCTTTATATCGGAAGCCTTATCCTCTTCTCCTGCTTCTAGTAACAATACCTTATTATTCGAGTTTTTGCTCAAGCGGTTGGCTAGTACACAGCCTGCCGAGCCTGCACCGATTATGATGTAGTCAAAGTGTTGCATGAATCCATATTATACAGGGTTCCAAAATAGATCACTCGGTCTGGATGGGGCAAGTCAGCGAATTTACGCCGTCTTGAACTAATGTAATAAAAAGGCATGGATATGCCTGACGATTCCAAGACTAATTCTCGCACCTAACCATTAATGACAACAACTTACAGAAAAATGCGCGCCACGGATCCAATCATCCAGTCCTCTATTTTCTCCGAAGCGAGAATTGTCGCCTATTCCTTGGAATAAATTGCTGGCGAAGGGAAAATAAATGTAATGCGATAGCTAAAGGGGTAAGGAAGCCGGGTATCCAAATAAATGGAAATTGGGTGATAAAAGAATTAGAGGGCGGGATATCAAAAACTTGAAAACTGTAAGGCAAAGAAATCAGGAAAATAAAACTATTGTACAACAGTAGCAATACACCGAAAGTATTCCAAATCATGGCCTCAAACCGCAGCCATCTACCGCTCCGAAAGAATAGCAAGCCAGCGGGAATGGCTGTTAGTCCAACCACAATGTCGAAATTAAAGCCAGCGAAAGTCAAATGAAAGGGCACCATACCAATAGTGAAACCGAACCAGAGTAACAATTCAAGAAATACTCGATAGGTTTGGGCAAACAACAGCCAGCGGGCCGGGATGGCTTTCAGACAGAGAAGGAATAAACGGGACCGGAGCAAGATCAGGGCCAGGATAGGAATGGGCAACAAGACTAGAAGCATGCGCGGCGGCCAAGCCTGAAAGTTCATAAAGACTCCTCCCCAAGCCAGTAAGGCTAAGATTAAAAGCCATAAACCGAGGCCCAAGCCAACATACCATTTTAGCTTTTGGATGTTTGCTGCGGTAATGTGTAATTTTCTCAAGGCATATCCTAAGCCGAAAAGTATACTTTGTACTACTCCAACGACTAGAATCACCAGGATTAGGACCAGAACTAGATGCATGTGGTATCAGAGAATTTGTGTACCCTGGCTCTTTTTGGAATGGCATAATTTAATAAGAATATGCTGAAGTTCCACAGAATATCCGGCTATTCCACTGGAATGCTGACCCTAGAAGCGATTTGAGTGTAGCTTTCGAATTTAGCAGCAGCAAAAAGAGGGCAAGGCTTTGTGACGATCCGAAGCCGAAAAGTGGTAAAAAAGAGACCATAACAAGATCACTGTGTTAGGCTCAAGCAGCTTTTTAGGACAGGATTGGTTTTGCATTCCTCCCTCGAAACAGTTCGAATAAGAACAGCGCAAAGACCAAGCTGTATTCGATAGCTACTATGGTAAGATTCTCATGATAAACAGGATAGCTATAGTTGATGTAAGTGAAGTAGATCAATCCCGACCATAGAATAGGAAAGCGGAAGCGGGTGAACAGGCACAACACGATCGGTAAACTCGTATACCAAGGATGAACCGTCGTCGTGAAAAGAAGGTACAAACAAATCGCCCAAAGTAGCTTGAGGGGCAAGGACTTCCAATCTACCTTGCGCTCCCAGAGAAACAACAAGATAATGCCTGTAAAAGTACCTAAGGCCAAACGGGGCCCAATGGTAGCGATGAGGTTGTATCCCTTGGTTTGATAGCCCACCCATCTCAGGAGATAATATACGCTAGCGTTAAATTCAAACTTCTGAAAGTACAAGCCAATACTGTCTCCAAAATTTTGCACGAAAACGCCATTTAGTAGCGGGAAAAACAAGGCCAACAGGATGATAAAACAGAGAAGAAAATACAATAGGTTCCGCTTGAAGTCAATGGAGATAATGGCCTGCCAAAGTTGCTGAAGTAGTCCCATCGACCTATTTCCTTTCCGTTCGTGCCCCAGCCTTTTTACCCAAAAGGGAAAAAACATCAATGGCAATAACTTGGAGGCGACGGAAAAGGCCAGCATAGCCGATGACAACCAAAATCGCCCCTTGACCACCAACCAAATGCTCAATAGCAAAAAGAAAACCATGGCTCCTTCATAATGCAAATTCCCGCATACTTCTATGATGATCAACGGATTTAGAGCATATAGCAAACTATTCTTCAGCGGTAACTCCCAATGCAGCAGCAATTGTAGGATTAGGATTAGGCTTCCTACCTCAAAGGCAAAAAGGAATAGCTTCATCACGACAGCCGCCCCGTAAAGACTATCGGGAAATAAGTAGGTTGCCACGGCAAAAGTAGCTTGGGCGATGGGCGGATAGATCGTGAAATATTCAGGGGAATTCAGCGCTTCGTATAGGGATTGATCCAAACCAGGGACTACCGGGCCTTCTGTTATCAAAGTGGAAGGGAGGTAATTAAAGGGATTGTATCCATTGGTTACTAAGCGGCCGTCCCAGATAAATCGATACACATCATCCGATAGAAGTGGAAATAGGAATACCAGGCTTAATCGGACTAGGATGGCCAAGCCCAGCCAAAAACCCAATTCTGGTATTTTGCAGGTCCGATAAATCCAAAGATAGGCGAGAAATAAAAAGCTATAAATACCGATGAGTGGATAAAAATCAGATTGCTCCACCCGCAGCCCTAAGTACAACAGGGCAGCCAACATCAACAAGGCCAAGGACCACGGTCCTAGCTTCTTTGGAATGGCCAGTGCCCCTTTATCATTGAGTGACGTTATCAGAGCAAGCATCTAGGAGGCTCGTAACTGCATATGCCTAATACTGTAATAGAAGATTGCTCCATAGCCGAGGAAGAGCATCAGGTGGAAGGCGATAAAGATCATATTTTGTAAGTAGATAGCGCCCAATACGGCTACCAGAAAATATAGTGCGAACACCCCCTCCAATATGGTAGTCCAAGAGATCTTATGATTGAGATAATTGGTTTTGCTCAGTTTATCCCGAATAGATTTGATGTTGAACTTCGGCGTTCGTACAAATGGGGACTTCTTCCCTCTATACCCCTCTAGAACAGCAATAGAATTGTGTAGAGATAACCCCATCGACAGTGCTAGAAACAGTGGGAAGAGAAAGATAAATTTCAATATTCTGCGTAGAGAAAAACTTCCAGACTCGTTGGGTACTACATTCGCCACAAAATAAACGGCAATAATGGACATTAATCCAACCAAAAAATAGGCAAAGAAGTCTTTGCTGATGCCGTCCTCCATCAAGCCTTTAAAGAGAAACAATAAGGGAACACTAAATACACCCATCGCAAAAACGAATACGAAAACGGTGCTGGACAATAAATGGATGGTGGCTTGAATTTTTTTACCAACACTCAAATCCGACCGCCATACCGTTGGCAACATCTTTTTGGCCGTTTCCGCCCCTCCCTTCATCCAGCGAAACTGCTGAGACTTCAAGCTATTCATCTCTATCGGCAGTTCAGCAGGGGAGCCCACATTCTCCAGAAAGCGAATCTTCCAACCTTTTAGTTGAGCCCGGATACTGAGATCCAAATCCTCTGTTAGCGTATCCGCTTCCCATCCGCCAGCCTCATCTATGGTTTGGCGGCGCCACACCCCGGCCGTTCCGTTGAATTGCAATAGGTAATTCCCGTTCATGCGACCGACTTGTTCCACCCGAAAGTGCACATTCAGTTGCATGGCTTGCAAGCGAGTGATGAGGGAGTAGTCCTCATTAATATGCTCCCATCTAGTCTGTACTACCCCAACGCTTGGATCACGAAACCAAGGCATGGTCTTCATTAGAAAATCCGGCTTAGGCAAGAAATCGGCATCAAAAATGGCTATGAAGTCTCCTTTCGCAAATTGCATACCCTCCTTCAAGGCGCCAGCCTTATAGCCTTTCCGATCCGTTCGTGTGATTTGTTCAATTTGGAAACCTTTGGCTTTATATTCCTCCACCTTTTTTCGAGTGATCTCCACCGTATCATCGGTAGAATCATCGAGCACATGAATCTCAAATTTATCCTTGGGATAGTCAAACTGAATAATATTGTCTATCAAGCGTTCCACTACAAATCTTTCATTGAAGATGGGAAGTTGAATGGTAACAAAGGGCAGTTCTTCCCAGCCGGCAGCTCCTGCAACCGGATTCCTGCGTTCCTCCTCTTGCCAAGTCATGGCTCCTTCTTCCACCATTGCCATCTTTCGAACGGGCTGAGCAGATACTGGAGGTACATCCTTTGCTAACCCTCTGCGATAATGATATAGCAACTTAATCTGCATCACACAGTATACGGTCACGTACAAGAGCGTGAAGCAATAAAGTCCTAAAACAGTGTAGGCCAAAATCGACATTTCAAACTTAATTTTAAGTGGAGTTAGGGCAGTTAACCAACTCCTCAATTCACCTATAGCGTATCGACTGGTTCAAACTCTTATAGCAACTTGAAGATTGTCCACAAGATTTTGTGCCCTGCCAGGATCGTCCCTCGAATCGTTCCCGATACCTTTGACACGCCTACCCTTCTTCGATAGGTCACCGGCACTTCTGTACATTTGAGTTTAAACTTCGCCGCTTTAACTTGCATTTCTACTGTCCAACCAAAGTCTGGATCTACCATATTTATGGCCAACAGTTGCTTCCATTTTATCGCCCTAAAAGGGCCTAAATCTGTAAAATGATAGCCATAAAAAAGACGTATCAAGTTGGTAGCCAGCCAGTTTCCAAACACCTGCTGCGGCATCATGGCTCCGGATTCCATCCTGCCTAAAGCCCTGGAACCAATCACTAAATCAACATCATTCTCCATAATTGGTTGCAGCAAATGGGGCAGCTCTTCCGGATGATCAGAATAATCGCCATCCAGGAATACGATCACATCGGGTTGCTCCTCTTCTGGCTTTGACTTAATGTATTCTATCCCTTTAAGACATGCACTTCCATATCCTTTCTTAGGTTGATCTAGTACCGTTGCGCCCCCTGCCTCAGCAACTGCTTTTGTCTGATCCGTACTAGCGTTATTACATACGACCACCTCTCGTACCCAGTCCTTGGGAATATCCGCTACCACCAGGCCGATGGACTCTTCTTCGTTGTAGGCAGGAATGATTACGTCTATGATTGGTTTTGCCAAAATGCTTCAAATATTTAGTTCACTTCAATCCACTGGGCATTTTGTTAAAGGAGCAAGCGATCGTACTTGTCTACATCCGCAAAACCCCAGCTACCCTTCTTTAGTAATTTCAGAATCCCTGAATATAGGTAGAATTACAAATCCTTACCCTCTGATTCTCGATTGCAGACAAGACTTCTACTTTCTGCGGTAAAGGTACTAGAATTCCGAGGAACTTGGTTGTCCGCATCAGAACATTTGCAAGGGGTTGTAAGGGGCCATGAAACTGGGTAGTCCATAGTAGCTCAGTCCATGGTCGATAGTGTGCAGGGATCAGGCCTTACTGCTAGTGGGATAGTATCATTCCATAGCCCGGGATAGGGGTCGGCCTGCCAAACATGGAGTGCTCAAGACATGTCATTCAATGGACTACTGCCTTTTGCAAATATTCTCACCATCAAAACTCTTTATACCTGGCAGTAAGAGATGTTGTTAGGAATACAGTCCATAGGCTAGGGTAGCTGAACTTGTGAATTGCTCTGCACTGTACGATGCAAAGGATAAGTCAGTAGAAATATGAATACCCTTAGCGGGCGGGAATCCACCGAAACACCCAGCGACCATCGACTGACATCTATCGACCCTAGCGGGCGGGAATCCAGCAAATCCATCCAAGCTCTAGCCCTAGCTGCTGACGCTACCACGACCAAGACTCCAAAAAAAGTTGACCCTTAGACTAGCCCATCCAATATTTCGTTCTACTTTTACAGCTCTGAAAAAGAACAGGATGAAGAAAGATTACTTGTTACTGATAGTTATAGCCGTATTGGCCCTATTTACCGCTTGTGAACAGGAAGAATCATTTATCACGGATGGAAGTGTAGATTTACAATTTTCATTGGATACCCTTAGGTTCGACACTGTATTCACGGAACGGGGATCAGCGACCCGCTACTTCAAGATCATTAACCCTAGTGATCAGGCGGTCAGCGTCGGGAAAATCTTTTTAGAAAGCGGTAACAATTCTTTTTTCCGAATGAATGTCGATGGAAATCCCGGAGATGAGATTGATGATACCGTGATCTGGGGAAATGATAGTGTGTACGTCTTTGTGGAGGTAACCATTGATCCTGATGATCCTGAATCCATCAGCCCCTTTGTGATCGAGGATCGGGTGATCATACAATCTGGCGATAATGCCAAAGGTGTCCACCTGGAGGCTTGGGGGCAAAATGCCAATTACTTTCCTAGTAGATTTAATAAAGGCGTGCCAGTGGTGCTGACGTGCGAAGAATCGATCGTTTGGGATGATGATAAACCCTACGTCATCTTTGGAGAAGTATTCATTGATAGTTGTCGATTAGAGATAGAGGCGGGAACGCGGGTTCATGTACATGGGGGAATTGCTCAAAATGACCAATTTGGAGTCTTTAATGATGGCTTTCTCTATGTCTTGAGTGAAGGTCAACTGCATGTGAAAGGTACGCCGGAAGAGCCGGTCATCATACAGGGGGATCGTCTAGAGGAATCCTTCCTGGATGAAGCGGGGCAATGGTATGGAATCATTATTGGTCGAGGCAGTAAAGGGAGTAAGATTGAAAATGCTACCATCCGAAATTCCATTTTCGGCATCTATGTAGACTCTACAGGAGATGCCACTCTGGATAAGGTCCAAATCTACAACACCTCAAGTAGTGGAATTGTCGGCTATCATAGCACGATCAAGGCCACCAACACCTTGGTCTACAACAACGGCGCAAATGCGGTCCAGTTTATTCTCGGTGGAGATTATACCATGGATCATTGTACAGTAGCCAGTTATGGAATCGACGCCTCTGCACTAGCGGCCACCAACTTCTTCTGCTACGACGCGACCTGCCAAACCAACGCCGCCTATCGGCTAAATGCTACCTTCCGCAATTCCATTTTCTTTGGATCACAAAGAGATGAAATCACCTTGGATGATGGCTTTGATGGTCAGGAACCAGGTCTCTTCAACATTAAGTTTGAGGATTGTATTGTCAGAGTGGATGACCTTTTAGAAGCCGATGAGGGTGCCTACTCCAACTTTTTTGTGGATCAGTGCTCACCTTGTGAAAATGGAGAGCGTGCGGACATATTATTTGTAGACCCTAATAACGATGATTATCACCTAGATTCTTTGTCCATTGCTATAGACCAAGCTCCTGCACTACCTGGTATCACGACAGATCTTGCCAATACGATGCGCGATGCCACACCGGATATCGGTTGTTACGAATACCAAAAGTAGGACCTAGCAATAAGCGGCTAACTGCTCGCCATCCACATCCAGGATGTGGTCTAGTCGAATGGTCAAACCATTGTCCAGTACCATGTATTCTACCTTTTCCTTGACATAAAGGTCTTTGATTTTTGCCAAGGTAGAAGTTTCCTTACCGGTGGTACTTAGGTAATGAATGATAACGCGCTTGCGCATAGTAGCTGTAGCCTCTAGATGATCGTAGAAGTTACAACTAATGGGTTGATATACTTCTTGTTGCTTCATACTATTTTAAGGCTTTTTAGGACCATTTAGTTCGCTGTTTCAGAGATAATTGTCTTCTGCTGACATTTCTATGATGATTGGCCGGGAATCCGAAGCCAAAACCAGGATGAGCTGTTATAGAAAATATGATACCAACCAACAAAACCTCGTTTGGGATAGTGCTATGCCTATCTCTAATCTATCTACCCTTAAGCCTGTTTTCACAAGAGGAAAAGGCAGAAACTGAAATTAGTCTATTGGACCGGATGCAGCAGGAGGATAAGATCTCCCTGCAAATCACGACCAATATTGACAGCTTGTATGCCGATTGGCGGCTCCAAAGCTATCATTGGGGAGAAGCCAAGTTGTCTTTCGCCAATGGAGAAGAAATTACAGAAGAAGTTAAAGTCAAGATCCGGGGTAAATATCGCAGCCGATACTGCGAAAACCCGCCAATCAAGATCAAATACTCCAATAAGTCACTCAAGAAAAGGAACTTTAAGAAACTCAATGAGTACAAGCTCGTGTACCCCTGCAAATCCAACGAAGAATACCAAGCCTATGTGCTAAAGGAGTATCTCATTTATAAAATGTACAATGAGCTAACGGACAACAGTCTTAGAGTGCAACTCGTGGACTTCAATTTAAAAGATTCCCTTTCCAGCCGAATTGATCGACAATTTACGGGCTTTTTGATCGAGGATCGAGAAGAACTCATTCATCGTGTTAATGCCGTTATGAGTGATATGAAGTGCATGCGTCCCAATCATTTGAATCAACATCATTATACCATATTCCAGGTTTTTCAATTCCTCATTGGGAATACGGACTGGATTTTACCGACCTGCAAAAATTCAGAGATCATTTCTTTGCACAATGGCGAGATGATTCCTATTCCCTACGATTTTGACTTTTCGGGCATGGTTGATGCTTCCTATGCTACCACCAACATTGCCTTTGGATTCAACTCCGTAAAGCAACGCTATTTCCTAGGGCATTTAAAACCCATGGAGGATCTCATTCCTGTTCTGGAACTCTACAAGGAAAAACGCCAAACACTTACAAAAATCATCGAAGAATTTGAGTTGTTAAACCTTAAAGATCGTAAGCGAATGATCCGATACCTGGATTCCTTCTATAAAATCCTGGATAAACCCAAGAAGGTAAAACGACTCTTTGTTCACCCCATGGCGGAGGCCATGGCAAAGGATTATTGATCGGGCTCAAACATACGTCCGAAGTTTCTAGACAGACCAGCCTTGGAAAACTTCGGAAGTATGTTGTCGCAAAGTTTGCTTGTAGGACAGCATGTTCATCCTACTTCAGAATCCATAGGCGTCGTTTTCGTATGGCTATTCCTTTGATAAATTAGAGGCTCAAACACACTAATGCAACTATGTTGCATTTAAACAAATTACCCATTACCTTTGCCGTTCTCTTACAATTACAAAATTGAACCCGATGGTAGATCAAAACAACTTTGAAGCAATCATAGTAGGTGGAAGCTATGCCGGATTATCCGCGGCCATGGCTTTAGGCAGATCTTTAAGGAAGACACTGATTATTGATGCCAATAAGCCCTGCAATCGCCAAACGCCACATTCTCATAATTTCCTAACACAGGACGGGAAAACGCCTAGCGAAATTAGCCAAGTCGCTCGGGAGCAAGTCGCCGCGTACCCATCGATCCAGTTCTACAATGGATTTGCGGCAGCTGGACAGCGAACCGACGACGGATTTGCTATCCAAACCGAAGCAGGAGATACCTTTACCGCTAAGAAACTCATTTTTGCAACGGGCATATCGGATATAATGCCTGAGATTCCTGGCTTCTCCGATTGCTGGGGCATTTCGGTAATTCATTGCCCCTACTGTCACGGCTATGAATATCATGGCAAAAAGACAGCCATCATGGCCAATGGCGAGCGAGCCTTTCACCTCGCTTCCCTGGTGAATAATCTGACGGATGAACTTAGCCTGCTAACAATCGGAGAAGCTGACTTCACTCCAGAACAAAGAAAGAAGTTAGCCCAGCACAAGATCCAAATTATCGAGAGCCCAGTGGTACAGATAGAACACGATCAAGGCAGGGTTCGAGAGGTGGTTCTTGAGAATGGAAGTAAACTCTCCTTCGACGCCGTTTACGCCAGTATTCCTTTCCGCCAGCATTCTGACATCCCCGTCTCCCTAGGCTGTGAACTAACAGAGGCAGGTCATCTCGTGGTGGACGAGTGGCAGAAAACAACGGTAGAGGGAGTCTTGGCCTGTGGTGACAATAGCACGCCCTTCCGATCCGTAGCCCAAGCCGTGGCAAGTGGTAATTTTGCTGGCGCATTTTTGAATATGGAAATGACCAATGAGGCATTTTAGATCTTTGGTGATAGAGAAAAATTGAACTCATATTTCAGCCATTGCCTATAAAGTCAGATACGGGATCTTCTTTATATCTATCCATGAATCATTTACCTTTGCCCTCATGAGTAAAACAATTGCTATTCTTGGCTGTGGATGGCTAGGCTTACCTCTTGGGGGGCGTCTGGTCGATTTAGGTTTTGTGGTAAAAGGCTCTACTACTTCGGCTCCAAAGCGCCCAAAATTAAGTGAAGCTGGAATCCAGCCTTATGTCTTTAAAGTGGGCAACAGCATCGAAGGATCCATAGATGATTTTTTTGTAGCGGACATATTGATTCTCAATATCCCTCCCGGGCGTCGAAATCCTAAGGTGGAACAAGAGCACCCAGCACAAGTACAATTGGTTATTGAAGAAGCCATGAAGGGTGGAGTTCAACAGGTGGTATTCGTTAGTTCAAGCAGTGTTTACGGCAACTACAATGGTACGGTCACAGAAGCTACACCCCCTCAACCTGAAACAGCTTCTGGACGCGCCTTGGCACAAGCAGAACAATGGCTCACCGCTCAGTCGCTTGCTAGCACCATTGTTCGAATGGCGGGATTGTATGGGCCTCATCGTCATCCCGCTCGATTCTTGGCAGGTAAGAAGGAGGTGAAAAATGGCGGGGCGCCGATCAACTTAGTACATCTAGAGGAAGCCATGGAAGCCGTCATCCAAGTGATCCAAAGGGAGAAATGGAATGAGGTTTTTAACATCTGCGCGGATGATCATCCAAGTCGAGCAACCTACTACACCGCCAAAGCCAAAGAGCTTGAACTCCCCCCACCTGAGTTTGCCAAAGAGGATAGCTACAAGTATAAGATTGTCAGCAATGAAAAGGCCAAGCAGGAGTTGGGACTTACATTTAGACCCTTGGTGACCTAATACATCACCACCAACTTAGCTCGAACCAATTCCTTTCGCCCCGTGATTTCTTCCATTTCTGCATGATAGAAGTAAACTGCCGCGGCCTGTGGAGATCCGCTTTCCTATAAGTTATATAAGAACATGTTTAAAATTCCATCAATCGGCTACAAACGGCAAATTTTCTCCCGTACTGTGTTAAAAAGCCTCGCCGTACCTTCCAGGTATGCCTGCGTTTTTTGCCTCGTTCAGAACAAAATTTGCTCGCTTTCGCTCAATCATGAAAGTTTAAACATGTTCTAAGCTGACTTCAATGAGTCAGCCAGGAATTGGGTTTAGTAAAAAATACATTTGATGTCCATGAATAGATAGCAAAGGAGGTGGATCCTCTAAATTAATTACATTTGAACAACCAACTCATTCACACCCATGCCAAATCGACGAAAAACCCTTAAACAATTGGCCGGCCTTGGCCTCAGCCTTTGCGTACCCAAGCTGGTGCTAAGCCAAAGCGCTGAAGAATTGCCCAAAGTTCTCCTGCTTGGCGATTCGATATCCATGGGGTATACCCCAGTTGTGCAAGAATACCTGGAGGACAAGGCCATTGTAGTACGCCCTACTTTCGAAGACGGTAGATATGAAAACTGTGAAGGGACCACGAAAGGTGTACAGAAAGTACCCTTATGGGTTGGTAATATCTCCTGGGATGTCATCCACTTCAATTTCGGCCTACACGATCTCAAGCATGTGGACCCAACTACGGGTAAGAATAGTAAGAATCCGCTGGATCCTCAACAAGCCGCTCCTAAGTATTACCGCAAAAACCTGAAGGCCATTGTGAAATACCTAAAGGGGACCGAGGCGCAGTTGATCTTTGCAACGACCACTCCCTACCCTACTCCCGTTGGTGGCCCACTACGGCTACCAGGTATGCCAGAACGCTACAACGCGATTGCCGCCAAGATCATGCGGAAGCATAAGGTCCCAGTCAATGACCTGTATGATTATGTATTGCCTCATCTGGAAGAACTCCAAATACCTGCCAATGTACATTTTACGGAAAAGGGGAGTCAGGCGCTAGGTAAGCAAGTGAGTGAGGTGATTGCGCAGTATCTATAGGGGATAAGATACAACCGAAGTTTCTCTCCGATTTTATCCAGAAGAACTTCGGTTGTATGGGTCGTAGTAGCCTTCTACTTTAGGTACTTAATGAAGTAAGCTTGTAGGGACAGTTGCTCGTCTTCTGGAGGAGCCACTTCCAAGCCCGGTGCGTACACTTGAGATTCGTGATCGATGGCATCCAAGGCCTCCTTCAAAGCCATGGCGTGATAGGGATGGTGCTGAACTTGGTTCATATCGAAAAGATTGATCGGGCCTCCATCCATTTTATTTCGGACATACACAGGCGGATCATCTTTAGATACTAAGGTTAGAAAATCGACGTCCTGGGCAATGGCTTTGCCTGCTTCGGATTCCATCGCCTCCACACTTTTTAAGCCCAATGCCATAGCTCCCTGCATCAGAGAAGCCTTTTCTATTTCTGGACTTGGATAAGAAACCTTCAACACATCATCCCATTTCGTAAAATCGTAGGTAGCTTGGGTGGCAATGGCACCAATTACCTTGACCCTGGTCGACTCCCGATACAGCGGATCTTCATTATCCGGATCCGCCATTTCATCGTGCAAACCAATCCAGAGGCTAGTACCCGCGCCAGCAGACGCACCGTACATGCCTATTCTTTCTTTGTCTATATTCCATTCTTTGGCCTTGGAGCGGATAAACTGTAGGGCACGCTTACTATCATTCAGACATCCTGGAATACCCGTGGTAAGCTGATTCATAAAGCGATAATTGATAGAAGCGAAAGAGACGCCGGCTGCCAAGAATTCATCGATATCCTTGTATTCGTAAATACGGGATTTATCCCCTCCGACGAAGCCACCACCATGTACATAAATAACTAAAGGCGTTGGTGAATCAGCATCAGCCAGCCAAATATCAAATACATTGCGTTCATGCTCTCCATACTTCACGTCAACTTTTGTTGCCGCTATCCCGCCAGGACTCACAGCAGGAAGTATTTCTTTTTTTTGTTGAGCCGAGAGGCTGGTACCAGTGAAGATCAGGAGGACTAAAAAAGTCAAGTAGTTTTTCATATCAAGCAGTTTATTTTTGACATAAAGTAAGCAATATCCGCTGAATTTAGATGCGTATAGGTCCTTCCTCATTTCCCCCTACAGGTAGCTAGCTCCAAGATGGGTCACAAATCGTTTTAGTCCTGCCACAAATCTGTTCCCTAATAGAATTTGACGCATCAATTTTGACAGACTCCCATTTACCGTTAAATTGCGTTCAACAAAACGTAAATTCCAATGAAAAGGATACTTCTCCTAGCAATTGTACTTGTTATAGTACATGCCCTTTCTGCACAAAATGCTACACCAAAACTCGTCTTAGAAGCAGTTCCCAACTTTCTGAAAACTCCTACCGATGGCAATCTGATTCAGCCCACTGGCGTCGCTGTCAATTCAAAAGGACACATTTTTGCCTTTAATAAAGGAAATCGCCAGCTGATGGTGTTTGATGAAAAAGGAAACTACCTCCGTTCTTTGGGTCATGGCATTTTCAAAGATCCACACGGTCTCCGCATCGATCGCTTTGATAACATTTGGACCACTGACTTGGTTTCACATTTGGTGATCAAGATGAATCCGGCGGGCAAAGTACAAATGGTATTGGGTGAAAATGGCACAAGTGGTTTGTTCAATGATACGCGGAAGATGGTACAGTTCTTCAAACCGGCGGATATTGCCATCGCTCGCAATGGTGACATCTACGTAGCAGATGGCTATGGTAATCACCGAGTAGTCCATATGGATAAGAACGGTAAGTTGATCAAGGCTTGGGGAGAAAAAGGGAAGGAAGACGGAAATTTTGATAATCCTCATAATATCGTTCTCGATCATCGTGGAAGAGTCTATGTCGCTGATCGCTACAATGCACGCATTCAGGTATTCGACAAAGACGGTAAGTTCCTTTCTAAATGGGAAAATGTCGGTAAGCCCTGGGGCTTGGCCATCAGCCCTGAACGTCATATCTACATGACGGATGGAGACAGCGAGAAGATCCTAAAACTGGACCTAGCCGGGAATATCCTGGGCTCCTTTACCGGCGGCTCCGGCACTGCTTCCGGCCAATTCCGAGCAGCCCACGGTATCGCTGTGGGTAGTGGCGAAGAACTGTATGTGACAGAGGTACTCAATTGGCGGGTACAAAAATTTGAACAAAAGGCTAAAAAAGGCCCTTGGCAACGCCTCCTCACCAACAACCGTTCCAATCGTCGGCATGAGTCTGCCTTCGTGGAATTAGATGGCAAGTTCTATGCACTGGGGGGGCGCAATACCAATAAAGTTGACATTTTCGACCCCACTACCAATACCTGGTCTTCAGGTGCCGAAAGTCCTATAGAGATGCATCACTTCCAGGCGATCGCCTTCCAAGGTGAGATCTGGGTCATTGGCGCTTTCACAGGCCCTTACCCGAAGGAAGAACCCATCGAGTTTATCCATGTGTATAACCCTACCGCTGATCGCTGGCGCATCGGCGGCAAGCTACCCGAAGGTAGAGAGCGGGGAGCTGCTGGCGTAGCCGTCTATAAAGACAAGATCTACCTACTATGTGGTAATACCGAAGGGCATTTCACTGGCCACAACACCTGGTTTGACGAATTCGACCCCAAAACCAGAACCTGGAAACCACTCACCGACGCACCCAATACCCGAGACCACTTCCAATCAGCCATTATTGATGGCAAGCTCTACGCTGCGGGGGGACGAAACACCTCTGCCAAAACCAAGCAAGTGATGAATCAAACCATTTCGGCCGTAGATGTATACGATTTCAGTACAGGGCAATGGAGTAGTCTTCCCGGTTCCTCAAAGTTCCCAACCCTGCGTGCTGGTACCACTTCTATTGTCCACGGTGATCGCCTCATCGTAATGGGGGGAGAGTCTGACACGCAAGTTCCAGCCCATAGCGAAGTAGAAGCCTATGATGTCTCAGAAGGCAAATGGCATACTTTGGCTCCCATGCTAACTGGCCGACATGGCACCCAAGCTATCCTATATAAAGGCAAAGTCTACATTGCAGGTGGCTCCGCCGATCGTGGCGGTGGACCTGAGTTGAAGAGCATTGATGTGTGGGAAATGGAACGGTAGGGAGAAGGGAGAGGTCAGAAGCTAGAAGACAGATAACAGACACCAAGAAACCGATCTGACCGCATTTGTCTGACACTAACCTCTGTCTTCTGACCTCTGTCTTCTGACTTCTGACCTCTGACCTCCGACCTCTTCTGATCTGAATTCTATGAGCTTAGCGATCTGTCTTCTGACAACGCAGTGGTCTGACTCCTCTACCCGCCTACTCCTTCTGCCAGGGAACCTTTCCCGCCTCTTGCAAGTGTTTCATGAGCAAGGCATTTAGTTCCTTATACTTCTCCGATTCAGATTCAATTAAGTTGTTTTCTTCACTGGGGTCTTGCGCGAGGTTATAGAGTTCTTGTGGAGCGAAAGGGCTATTTTGTAGGAGCTTCCAATTGTTGAGTTGTACCGCTTGAATGGTGAGGCCACCATATCGAGTACCGCCTTCTCGTCTGGAAAAGAACAAGGGGCGATCCTTATCGCTTTGCGTTTTTCCAAAAAGCGTAGGTAAAAAACTTTGGCCTTCAATGGCATGCGTAGTTTGTAGACCGGCAGCCTCTACCAAGGTAGGGAACAAATCCATGCTAAGGGCTTTGTAATCGCTACTACTTCCCGCTACAATTTTATCCTTCCAAACAATGACGGTCGGCACCTTTAAGCCGCCTTCATACACACTTTGTTTACCATCGCGCAATGGACCATTATTCGCAGCATCTCGTAGCAGCCCTCCATTATCACTGGTAAAGACGATGATGGTGTTTTCATATTGACCACTTTCCTTTAAGGCTTGTATTACTTGTCCGATACCATCGTCTAAGTGCTCAATAAAAGCCACTAGCTTCGCGCGTTTCTCACTAATGCCGGGTTCTCTGGCTTTGACCTTAGCCAGCCAATCCGCAGGAGGTTGAACGGGAAAATGTGGCGCGTTGTAGGCTAGATACAAAAAGAAGGGTTGATCCTCCTTGGCTTGTGTTGTAATATAATCCACCGACCATTGGGTGAAAAGATCGGTTGCATGCCCTTCAGGATCAATGACCTCGGTGTTTTTACGCATGTAATTAATATCATGCCTTCGATGCTTCCAGTAATCGTCCATCATGTCTCCTAGCCAGCCATGAAAAAAGTCAAAGCCGCGCTCATTGGGTATATTGGGAGATTCGAGCCCCAAATGCCATTTCCCGATTAAGGCGGTATGATAGCCACCGATCTTTAGCATCTCCGGCAGCATAGTAGCCTTAGGATCGAGGTAGCCCCAATTGTCCTCCGGATAGGTCCGGATCACCCCCGGCACACCGACAAACTCCTGGTATCTTCCCGTTAGGAGTGCTGCTCTGGTGGGTGAGCAGACCGGGCAATTTGCATAGAAGTTATCGAAACGCATCCCAGCTTTGGCCAAGGCATCGGTATGTGGCGTTTGAATATCCTTGGTGCCATAGTAAGAAACATCATGATATCCTTGATCGTCGGTGAGAATCAGTAGAATGTTAGGATTCGAGGAAGAAGGCGAAGGCGAAAGATAGGCTGCGCCTAAGGCCATTAAAGCAAGAGGAAGAATCAAGAACTTCACTGTTTTCATGGTACGACTTGTTTGAAAGTAGGTCTAAGTTGGATAGCTGAATGTAAGGAAAAAATCAATCATCCCCTCTTTCCACTACCCAACTTCTAGAGCTGATCAACTCGTTTTTTCAAAACGCAGTTTAGGAAAGTCCCGAATCAGGTGATAAGTCCCGCGTTTTTTAAGTCGTTTTACCTTTTTGGTTCTTAATGTTCCACTTTCAGAACGATACAATACTTCAGCTCCTATCTCATAAGTCTTCGTTTTTCCTAAAATGGTAGTCTTATCATAAGCGCCAATGATAGTCAGTGGCTCATCAGCAAGGACGGGGAACATATAATAACCTACTTGATGGCGACGACCTTCTTTTTTACTAATCAATCGTAGATTAGTTATGGCACCTGAGGCAGATTCAACCGCGAGGTGAGGGTTCTGTCCCTTGAGATTTTTGACTTTCACTAAATAACCTGCTCCTTTGCCTGGTTTAATGGGTTTATCCGCATTGATCCCGAAAGAACTACTCATTTCCCCACAAATTTCAATGATGTGAGCCTGTAAACGATCATCATACCTAATGTCGCCCTTGCGTTTTTGCCAATTGATCCCTTCCGCATTTGAGGTATTGTTGGCAAAATAGGGTTGCATCCCAGCTACCTTGGGCCCTGGAATCACCACCTCTAAACAGCCATTCATATTCACCTGCTCACCATCCCGCTTCAAATCCACCAAGATCATTCCGGCAGATTGCAGCATTGTACTTCCTGAATAAGTAGAAGCCTTGGATTTAATAATCTCCTTCTTGCTCGTGAGCTCTTGGACTTCCACCGATAAACTTGCTAATTCATCACAATCCACCAACATCCCTTCCGGAATCCGAATCTTGGCGCCCTCTTTGGCAGAGATGATGATATCTCCACGGCAATTGTAGGTAAACTCCGCTTTATTCTGAGCGTTCAATTGTAGTCTCAAGTCTTCCACGACAGGTTTGCTAGGGAGTGGTTCTACCTTTTCTTCCTCCTTTTCTTCAACAATTGCTTGCACGATTTCCGGCTTCGGCTTGTATTTCACCAAAATTTGCACCCGACGATTCATCTGACGCCCTTCATCACTACTATTATCCGCTTCTGGCTTTTCTTCGCCAAACCAAGCAATTTGGATCAGGTTTTCAGCTAACCCAAGTTCGATAAGCTGTTCTTGTACAGCCCTCGTTCGCTTCGTAGATAACTCCTCATTATAGGCTAGAGCGCCTACCCAATCCGTATGACCTTGCAAAACGACCGCTTGGCAATCCACTTCCGTGATAAATTGCATCAGGTCCGATAATGTAGCAGCGCTTTCCGAGCTTATTTGATGTTCATCAAAATCAAATAGTACTTTCCAGGCCTTCTGCTCCTGTCCTTGCAGTGTGATCCCGAAGCAAAAAAATAGGAGGCAGAAAAGTTGGCTTTTCGTAAACATATGGTGGAGGTTTGAAGACTTAGTAGTAAAATATTGAGATGAAGCTGATAGTACAAGCACAAGCTTTACTTCAATCATTCTAATTACTAAGGTCAATGTGTAAAATGTGATACAAGAGCGTTGTTGGCAGTCTTATCTGTGGACTGCAACTGGAGTAGTTTTCTAAAGCAGTCTACCTATATATACGAGTAAGGTGATTGATATGGTTGCTTGGCTTACTTGATAGATTCCATCGAAATATCGCAATTTTAACCCAATAGGTCAAATGGGAATTGTTACTATTTTGGAAAGGCATAAAGAAGTTAGACCAGCTTGGTCACTTGGGTCTGAGCATTAAAATTCAAACGAGCATCTAAATTCAGCAGATTTAAGCCAGGTTTTTTACCCACCTCCAAACTTCCCAGTTCCTCCTCAAAGCCTAGGGCCTTAGCGCCGTTGATCGTAGCCCATTCTAGTAAAGTACTGAACGCAACAGCAGACTGGTAGCGCGTAATCGTTTTCATTTCTTCCAATACCGACAATTGCCAATTCGAAGTCAGACTATCCGTACCAATCGTCATTTTAGCTTGATTATCAATGAAGAGCTGATAATTAGGTAGGCGGTTTTCTATATAGAGATTCGCATTTGCACAAGTAGCCCAGTAGACCTGGTCACTCCAGGCGTGGGCGGCTTGGATATCTTCCGCTGAGGTAAGGGTATTGTGTACAAATAAAGATCGCTGTGCAGGATCCATGTTTTCTATCGCATAATGGATGGCGGTTTGCCCAGTCGGTTGCAGGCCGGACATATCCATGCCGAATCCACCAAACAAGTCAATGAATCCACTTTTACCGCTGAGAAAAAGATTATCCTCATGCGGCGTTTCCTGGTTGTGAATACTGACCGTGACTGGTTCCGTATTGGCCTCATTAATCATTTTAAACAAAGCCTTGGAAACAGAATATGGGGCATGAGGCACACAACTTTTTCGATTACCATTTAGCTCACTTTGTCCTTCGAACACCGCTTTATATTGCTCAAAGGTAGAGGCTGCCATCTGCTCCTGCCGAAAATCAAACATTTCCACAAAAGTATAGTAACGAATAGGACTCTCCGTCTTTTGGGCCGCAGTATCCAACTTATTCGAGATATCGCCTACGGCTACAATCCCGTTTTCCCACATTTCCTGATCTGCCTTTACAATCGCCGCTTGGATTTCCTCCATTGGTACTTCCCGGTAAGAAACTACATTACGGATAAATTCCAACAGGCCCGTTCCAGTATCCACCTTCCCCAACATATGCGATAATTCAAGGTGGCAATGTGTATTGACAAAACCTGGAACAATCACGCCAGCATATGCCTCAATCCCTGACGCATTTTTTCCCGTCTTTTCTTCAATTCTTACAATTCTTCCTTCATCATCAATGGTAAGTACAGCATTTTCAAGAGGATCACTCGTTACAGGTAGTATGAGGTCGGCAGTAATCTTGCGCATGTTGGAATAGGTTTTGCGCGAAAATAAGGATTTCTAGATTTTATTGTAGCAAAAGCTAGCAAGGCTTCTTTTCAGAGCGGAAGGTAAATGCCGGCTTTGTCCATTCCTTATGATCTCAGGGTAAAGAAAAAGGAAAAAGCCCCTTACTGAATCAAATCAGCAAAGGGCTTTTTACCGAACTGGGTGAAAGGAGCCATTACAGCTCCAGGTCCCATTTATTTCTAGTAACGGTTATTACTACGACCTCTTGGGTTATCATAGCTGCTCTTTCTTGGTTCAGCTACTTTAGCCACAATGGTGCGTCCATCTAATTCTGTGTCATTTAGGTTTTGAATCGCCTGATTACCTTCATTGTCATCTGGCATTTCTACAAAACCAAATCCTTTGGAACGACCTGTAAATTTATCCATGATAATCTTCACAGTATCCACTGTTCCAAATTCTTCAAAAGCTCTTCTCAATTCTGACTCATTTGTGTCAAAATTTAACTTCGCAACAAAAATGTTCATAAAATAAATTAAAAATTAAAAAGGATGAGTCGATTCTGAAGTAAGGCAAGAACGAGATCTTAGAAGGGAAAAGATAAGATAAGGTAATTATCTAACTGAAAAACAAACTCATTGATTAGATCGGCGCAAAGGTATATCCTTTTGACCGTAATAGCAACTCTACTGAGAAGCGATCAGTTTTGGGGACATCTTGGTCTAAAACAAAGCAGCCCCAGGAACGACTCCCGGGGCCCGATAAAATCCAACTTCAAAAGTATATTTTTCAGCATCGGGTTCAACCGATGGCATCTCTGGCAAAAAAGAGTGGGGCATTCGAGAATAAGGGATTAAAGCCGCACAAGCAGCTTTGGGGGGGGATTGTATGCAATTAGTTCATGCCGGATAATCATAATTTAATGGAGATTAAGTATCCGTTGCCCTTTGAACCAAAAAGGGCTCAAGTTTTCTCATAATTGCAAGTGTCTTCTCATAATGCCATCCACTCCATCACAAATGTTGTGTTGTATATAGCCTCCCAGGGACATTACCCTGGTGACCTCCTTAAGCTCTTTTAAAAAAGGAGGTGTAAAATGTGTGTAGATACCCTCCAAATTATGGAGGAATTTTTGGGATCACATGGAATTCCTATAACAGGAAGTACCATAGGGATGGTTTAATCCATGAACATGATGGGAAAAAGGAAAAATGAATTTCCTTAGTTGTACGTAAGGTTGATGGCTCTCGTAATTGAGGGCCAGGTATGATTTAAGTGCTAGTGTGCTCCCTTCTGTCCTGTGCTTAAAATTTTCTCATGGCCCTAATTGAGGGCTTAAACAAATACAGTGTAAAATTAAACAAAAATCAGGCCACACCTAGTTTTTTGCTAAAATTTATTTTGAAAATACCGCTTATTGGGTAGAACCTACCCAAGCGGGTAGCTTTGAAGGGGGAAAATCGAGACTTAGAGGTCTTTTACCACCAGGCCATTCTTCATCCTTGGCTCAAACCAAGTAGACTTAGGCGGCAAGGTTTGCCCTTGATCAGCCCATTGCACCATTTCTGTCCAGTCTATGGGAAAGAGGCAAAACAATAAGCTATTGGGGGTGTCGCGAAGTAGCCGCTCCAGTTCTGGCACCTCACTTTGCCCATCGACATACTTGATTCTATCGGTTTTTCGCAAATCCTGTACCTGCAAGAGCGGTTGCAAAACGCTTTCATTAAGGATATCAGCATCAAGTAGTGGAAGGCCACTCTTATGCCGCTCTAATAGTTTTCTCTTCCAGCGGATCGCATACCATTGACCAGCCATATATAGGCTTAGGGTATGCTTAGTTTGCGGCTTTCCCCCTTCCTGCATGGGCTCCAGCTCAGTTAATTTCTTTAATTGGTCAAGGAAATCCAGGGTATCAAAACCATTGTCAAAAAAAACTTGGCGATTGAAATCTCTGATCAAGACTTGGTCCTTTGGAAAAAACGAACACAAAACAGCATCCAATCCCAGTTGCTGGTCTGTGGTAGACAGCATCCGATGATGACCATCAGCTATATAGGCCCGGTCAACTTCCTGCTTGAATAAGGCTTGTACTTTCTTTATACTTTCGGGAGCCTGTACCTCCCATAAACGATAGTTCGCTTGATCTTCCTCAAAGAAAACCGTCTGAATGGGATCGGACTTAGCAATTTGATCCTCCATCCAGTTTTTGATAGCAGCTACATTGTTATAGGTCAGCAAGACCGGTTTCACCATAGCTTGCCTTTCACGCAACAACTTCACCTGAATCTGCCCCTTGCGTTCCAAGGTTTCTTCATGCCCTTTGATCTGCCCGGTCATATAGGCCTGGATCGGCACCGTTGTGATAATCCCCTGATAGGTATGTGCTGAGCGTTCAATTTGCTGAATATATAGCGCAGGCGTTTCTACCGACTTGAAAAAATCTTGTCGAACCTGTGGTGAGTATTTTTCCTTCACCGATTGGAAGAAGGTATCCGGATGACTAATCTTTTTGAGATTGGGTAAAGTCGCGGAAAAGGGATTAATTTCCATTGGCGTTTAAGCTGTCGTAATCTTTCGCTGCAAGGTAGGAAAAAAGAAAACACAGTGGAGGGTAAAAAAAGAAAAGTGTGGTTACCATAGGCGCCACACTTTTCGGAAATAAAACTAAACCCCAGTTATATCGTTAATCCCCGAAGGGAATTTTTGCATGTTGTTAAATACAGTTCTAAAACGAAGCGATTAAATTTTTATTTTTTGGATATAGAATTTTTTTTAATTTTTTTCTAATCCTCGCTTCCTTATGTCAAATATACAAATTTTTAATTGCCGTTCGCAAATTACACCTCAATAACGGCCGTCAATTGTCGAATATTGTCAATTTTTTGAAAAAAATCTTGCTTTGACAATTTTTCCTTGCCGCAACAATATTCCCACCACAATTATAGCGACTCTAATCTGCTATTTTTAAGTCCTTTACACCTAATTATCCGGGTAGCCTATGCACTGATTCGGTGATCCATAAAAATCGATCCCCACCTCAATATACCCATTCACTCATTAAAATGCCCCATTCACTACTTTAGGCTAGCACAATAGAATAAGATGAAGCATATTTGTGACATCGACAACCTAAAACCTCTAAAAACCATGAAAAACCTAAATATCACCGTAGAGCTCTCCTCCATTGCCATGGATAGTATCGCCCGACCTCAGCAACCAAAAGATATCCTGCACAAAGCTCGGCAATTTCTGAATCAGAAGATGGAACAAATGGGTAGGTTCATCACCTGTCAACTCATTGATCAGCGCTCGCTGACTGATGATATGCAGCTTGAACAGTATGATCTCCAATACGAGAAACACACCCTGCATATGCAGTTCATGTTCTTTAAGCCAAGAGGCGTTTGGCAAGTAAAGGGCTTTAGTATAGATTAATACTTCCTATTCGTATTTTCAGATGATGAGCATCATCACAATACCACCTCATTCCGATTTAGCTGACGAGACATAAGCAGCCCTCAACATTTTTTCTTAATTTTGATTAGCTATCCCAAACAGCCATATGGAAATAATATCTTCACTGCCTTCAAATATGTGATGCAGTGTTCAAATAGATTCATTTCCAGGAAAAAACATGGCCAAGAAATTTACTGTCTTATATGTCGATGATGAACAGGGCAATTTACTAGCCTTCCGTTCTGTTTTCCGCAGGTACTTCAACGTCTTCACCGCCAGTGGAGGGTCCGAAGCTCTTGACCTTCTACAGAATCAAGCCGTACATCTCGTACTGAGTGACCAACGCATGCCAAACATGACTGGCATCGAATTATTGGATTGTGTCAATACTCAATACCCTTCCATTGTAAAAATGATTGTAACTGGATATAGCGAAATGGAACCCATTCTCACCGCAGTGGAACAAGGACGCGTGGCGCAATACATCACAAAACCATGGAAAGTAGAAGAGCTTAAAAGCATTCTCGAAAACGCCTTACACACTTCACCCTAGGATTTCACCTACTTCACTACTCGTTTTTCCCACTTCACTACTTCAAACTTTACTCTGGCTCCAAAAGTGCCGTTATTTGAAGTGTATTTAATCGTTAGGCTAAACAAGCATTAGTACTAACCAACAAATACCCACCCCAATAAAACCAAAGACATAAGCAGTAATCAGGCGAAGTGTAATCTTTACAGGTGCGGCCGGGAAAATTCTCGGCCGCATTTTTCTTTGTGCTTATTGCCTAATGCTCAAACTGATTGGATTGGATTCCTGCACTTAGCAAAGACTCTAATTGAAATTCTCTGGGAGTTGGCGTATTATTCATAATGCGTTCAGCCATAAGACGACCAACGCTAGGCCCCAACTTGAAGCCATGACCGCAGCCCGCCCCGGCCAGAAACAGATTATCTGCTTCGGGATGCTGGTCTAACAAAAAATGTCCATTGGGACTATTACTATATTGACAAACTCGGGCTTCGGTCATCGGGGCATTTTTCAGGGCGGGGAACCGATACCCTAGATAAGATCGAATTTGCTGTAGTTTCTTAGCGCTGACTTCTCGATCTGCTGTACTGGGATCAAATGGATCTTCCCGTGTATCATCAGCTACCTTAAATCCTCGTCCATCATAATCAGAGACACCATACATCACCCGTTCTCCCATATCTACCCAAATGGGAAAATTCGGACTTTGATAATCCTTGGACAAGGGGGGAAGGCCGAAGTAGTGGATTTCTTGTCTGGAGATGGTGATCAGGTCACCTAACAAGGCAGGGAAAAGTTTCGGCATCCAGGGTCCGCATGCAAATACATAGGCATCAGCATGAAACCGGCCCCCACTAGCTAGTTTCAAGCCAGTCAAGCCTGCCCCTTCTATCCTGCCGGGAAGAGCTTGTTCCATCTGAAATTGCCCGCCCCCTTTGACGATTTCCTCCTTCACTACTTGGCAAGCCTTTCTAGCCATTAGATAACCGGCCTCTTTTTCCCAGAATACACTTTGGACATCTCCTAAATAGACCTGTGGGTACCGCTGCCGAGTCTCTGCTATACTCCATTCCTCCAAACTTAGCCCCTGCGCTTGCAAAAGCGGCATGGCCGACCGGGCATAACCGTCATCTGACTTGCTAAACAACCACAGGCTACCTGTAGGAAAATAGACTTGCTGGCCCGATCGTTTTTGAAAACCTTCCCATTCTGCGAAAGCCTCAGCTACCAGGCGGGTGTATACCTCATCATTCCCGTAGGTTCCACGGATCAAGCGCGTTTCTCCGCCCGAGCTAGCCCGAGCGTGTCCAGGACCCCAATGATCAAAAAGTGTCACCTTGGCTCCTTGCTGTAATAATTGATAGGCAATCCAACCTCCAAAGGCACCGGCGCCAACAACAGCGACATGCATATGTTTATGTATTTAAATTCTAGTGAAGAGCTTAATTTGAACAGCTGAAAGGTAAGAAATGATCACAAATCTGTCGAAGTCAATCATAAAAAAAACGCAGCTCAACACCTTGCCGAGCTACGCTGATAGGAAAAAAGGGAACTTATCTCGGTCGAGGACGCCGAATCGCTTTTCTAAACACTTTCCTCAACTCCTCCTGCTGCTCCGGCGTGCAGATGGCCCGTATGTCCAGATAGTGTTGGATCAGGGCTTCATCAATCTTTTGCAATTGTCCTCCATATTCAGCCGCAAACTGCAGGGCAGCTGAAGTATCAGGAACACTGGAAAGTAGCGCATCAAACATCTCCTTTTTCACCGTTCTACCCCTTTGATGAATTTCTCGTGTAAACTCGAAATGTTCGTCTCGTAAGGTTTTGAGTTGAACCCGCTGTTCTTCGTTCAAATTCAAGGCTTTGACCAGGAATCCTTCCGCTCTACGGGGGGGTGGAGCTGTACCTTTTTCTGGCATCCTTGCCATCTTCTCATGTGGCATAGGTTGCACCCAAAGCATAATTACGAGTACTATATTCATTAGCAGCAAGGCTACCAAAGCTAGATTCTTTAGATTTGTCATAATAGTCTGTCTTAATGAATGCAGCGTTTGAAGTCAAAACGGATAATGGTACCTTTTTTCATCAATGGCGCTCCCTTCTTCATTTCTTCACCGGTTACCCTCACCATTTTTCATTCTCCTTCTTCGCCGCCCATGATCTATTATTCATTAATCATTCGTCTTTCATTTCAATACCCATCCCAAGCCGCTTCCTCATCCATTAACCCATACTCACTCGCAATGGCCTCAATCCCCGCGGCTTGATCGGCCTGAAGCGATTTTTGATAGTAAACAAAAACGGAGCTGATATTAATGAGGAAGAGCAAAGCTGCCAAGGCTACACCCCATATAGCACCGAGCTTATTGCCCCGCTGTGCTTGCGGTTGTCTCCTTCTCTCCTTGATGCGAGTATATAGATACGGATTACCGTCCACGCGTCCGATCTCATCAACCGTCCCTAGCGTCCGTTCTATCTCTGCTTCAATGTCATGTCGAGATTTATCCATATTAAATCATTTGTTTTTCGTAATAGTGTCTAAGGCTCTTCTTTAAGTTTTGCTTCGCTCTAAAAAGCAAGGATTCAACTGAAGAAAGGCTCACCTCCATCACACCTGCTATCTCCTGATAACTTAGTCCTTCCATCCGATTCAAGATAAATGCAGTTCGTTGCTTTTCTGCCAAGCGGGCAATATGCTGATACAGCAATTGCGTGCGCTCCTTATTTTCCAGGCTTACGCCGGGATGATCAAAGGAGCTGGCTATATGACTTGCGTGTTCTTCCAAGCCGATCAAAGACTGAAAAAAAGCCATGCGCTTACCGCGTTTTCGGTAGCGTAATTTCTCCAGGCATTTGTTCACAGCGACCCGATACACCCAAGTACTTAAGCTGGCTTCCCCCCGAAAATTGTCGATCGTTTCGAACAACTTTACGAATACCTCCTGTGTCAGGTCTTCAGCATCCTGATACACTGGAAAATACCCTAAACAGATATTCAGCACCTTTTCCTGGTAGAGATCTACCAGTTCCTTGTACCCCTGCTCGGACCCAATCTGTAAAGCGGTTAATAGGTTTTGATCGTTCAATTATTCGTCCTTTATAAACCTTAGATACCAACTAATGTAAGAACTTGCGCCCGAAGCCTGTTTTTATGTAATTTTTTTTCGGGAACTTTTTTATTCGAACAACTGTTGTGAGTGATTGTAACCATTAATTAATTCTGCCATGACAGATACGCTTATACATAATAAGATTACTGAGCTGTCGAAAGCTAAGATCCCCTGTGAGATCGTCTACAAGACGCAGCTTGGCAGTACTACGGTAGAACAAGGAATAATCCGGGATATCTTTACCCGCAGTCAAATCGATTTCCTTATTCTAGAATCGGGCCTTCCGATTCTCATCTCCTCTATTCTCTCCATCAATCGTATGGGGGCCTAGCCTCCAATTTCCTACCACTTATTTTTCTCGTGCCATTGGCATGAACTTCACCAGTTGCGGTTTATAGACCGTCCCATTTATGCTACTGGTAAATCTCCATTCAAACCTGTATATTCGCAGCGATTTGAGAGAGATCTGTCATTTAGAGCACGAATAATCCATTCATTTAGAAAATACGGCTCTTAGGTATCCTATAATCCCATCAAACATTACTGGATTCCTGAGATTATAAATAGCTAATAATGAGCGAAAAGAAAAAAATATTAGTTACTTCCGCCCTTCCCTACGCCAATGGTGCCTTACACTTAGGACACCTAGCGGGGGCCTATTTACCGGCGGATATATATGTGCGTTACCTACGCCTACTTGGAAAGGATGTTTTATGGGTTTGTGGCTCCGATGAGCATGGAGCAGCCATCACTATGAGGGCAAAAAAGGAGGGGCGTTCTCCAAAGGAGATCATCGATACTTATCACGAGCTCAACAAGCAAACTTTCAAGGACCTGGGGATTTCTTTCGATCACTATCATCGCACCAGTGCCAAGCTTCACCATGAGACCTCTCAGGAGTTCTTTACCAAGCTAAACGAAAAAGGAGATGAATTTGAGGTGCGAACGATCGAACAGTATTATGATGAGGATTACAATCAGTTTCTAGCAGATCGCTACATCAAAGGCACCTGCCCACGCTGTAGCCACCCTGAAGCTTATGGAGATCAGTGTGAAAATTGTGGTTCTGACCTCTCCCCTACTGAACTCATCAACCCGGTATCTACCCTGAGTGGTAAGAGCCCTGTCTTGAAAGAAACCAAACTGTGGTACTTCAAGCTGGACAAGCACGAAGAATGGTTAAAGGAGTGGATATCGGAAGGTACTTTAGATGGAGTAGCCCATCATGATGCGAAGAAGTGGAAGAAGCACGTACTAGGTCAATGCCTGTCCTGGTTAAATAATGGTCTGCAACCTAGGGCCATTACCCGAGACTTAGACTGGGGTATTCCCGTGCCGCTGGAAGGTGCAGAAGGGAAGGTACTGTATGTATGGTTTGATGCCCCCATCGGCTATATTTCTTCTACTAAGCAATGGGCGCTGGACAATGGCAAAGATTGGGAAGAATACTGGAAAGGAGAGGATGTAGAACTGATCCATTTTATTGGAAAGGACAACATCGTTTTCCACTGCATCATCTTCCCTGCTATGCTCAAGGCTTACGGAGATTATGCCTTGCCAAGGAATGTGCCCGCAAACCAATTTCTAAATTTTGAAGGCCAAAAGTTTTCAAAATCAAGAGGTTGGGGCATAGAACAACATGAGTATTTAGAAGCATTTAAGGATTTCCCCAACAAGGAGGATGCTCTGCGCTATGCCTTGCTTCGCAACCTTCCTGAGAATCGTGATAGCGACTTCAAATGGGATGAATTTATTGAATTCTATGACAATGAATTGGCCGACAACCTAGGTAATTTCTTGAATCGTGTGGTTGTCTTGACCAATAAATACTACGAAGGTGCTGCTCCGGCCATCGATGTTGATCTAAAAGAGAAACTAGCCGAAGCCATTGCCATCGTTGATAAGATCACCCAAGAACTGGATGCCTTCAGCTTTAAGCAGGCTGCTTTGGCCCTAATGGAGTTGTCTTCTTACGGCAATACTTATCTACAGGATGTTTCTCCTTGGAAGATTTGGAAGGAAGATCCAGATAGTGCGGTCGTAAAAGAGTGTCTGTTTGTCTGCTTACAGATTGCTAGCTTGCTGAGCATCTTATGTGAACCGTTCATTCCATTTACCAGTCCAAAAATTCGAGCATTTTTGGGATTGGGTGAGACTGCAAACGGTGACCTACAAAGTGTATTGGAGCAAATCAAGGCGGGTCAGGCGCTAATAGCGGCCGGTCATAAGGTAGGGCAATCAGGTGTATTATTTCCTAAAATCAATGACCGCAGAGACGCAAGTCGATTGGAAATCGTGAATCGTCAGAAGAATAAATTAGAGGACATTCTCGCTGCTGAAAAGGGGCCAGAAAGGGAGCCATTGAAAGACGAAATTCAATTTGACGATTTTGTCAAATTAGATCTTCGGACCGGAACGATCACCGCCGCTGAGGCCATCCCAAAGGCAGATAAACTGTTGAAATTATCCGTCGATTTAGGGATGGAAGAAAGAACGGTTGTCTCAGGCATTGCCTTGCAATACAAGCCAGAAGAAGTCGTAGGTCAAGAAATTGTCCTGGTGGCAAATCTAGCTCCACGGAAGCTTCGAGGGGTGTTATCACAAGGCATGATTTTGATGGCTGAAAATGACGAGGGCAAACTCAGCTTTGTCCGCCCTAATGAAACCATTGGGAATGGTTTTGTTGTGAAATAAAGAAACCCACAGAGGGGCGCGGTTTCATCCGTGCCTCTCCTGCTATATCTTACGCTTCATGCACATCCGCCCATTCAAGGCTGACGACACCGCTGCTGTCTATCAACTCTTCTACGACACCGTTCACTCCGTCAACCTCCAACATTACACGCCCGAGGAAGTCGAAGCCTGGGTACCCAGTCAAGCTCCGGACCTCCAGCAATGGCAAGAACGCCTCCTCAGACAGCGCACCCTCCTCGCCGAAATCAATGGCCACCTCGTCGGCTTCGCTAATTTGGAAGCCGATGGCTGTAATATTGATATGGTCTACACACATAAAGATTTTCAGGGGCAGGGCATCGCCACTGCTTTGGTGGAGCAGTTAGAACAAGAGGTAAAGAGGAACGGTGGCGCCCGAATTGAGTTGGCTGCCAGCATCACGGCGCGCCCCTTTTTTGAGAAGCGAGGGTATCAATTGATTAGAGTCAATGAAGTCCGCCGCTATGGTATCGTCTTACGAAACTTTATCATGGAGAAACGAGTAGAATAGAACAGGTCAGCAAAAAGAAGGGGACTTACCCTAAGGCAAGTCCCCAACCAAGATTATGATTTGTTTCTTGATTCTGTGTCGTTTAGATGCGGCTAATATAAGGCTTCTTAGGAAACTCTCCTGAATAATCTTTGTTTTTGGGATTGGCGACGGATGGCGGCTTTAGAAAACGGTACTAGTTTTGCCAGCCTTCTTTCTTCTTTAAATGGATCGTTTTTGTGGTTTCTCTTTGGCAAACTCAAGGTCTTTCCGCTGGTTCCCTGCTCCAAGATGGGTTGTGCTGGCCCCAATAAAGCCATGTCTGTGGGGCGTTTATTGGGTAGTTTTCGCAAATCCAAACTTGTACAGAAGAAGCGAGAAAGCCGGCCGTTCTGGATCATGCGGATGCAAATTTCCATCTTCTTCAATCCTGCTAGTTTTTTAATCTTGATCCGTGACTGCGTCGTTTCTAGCTCCCCGTACTGGGTCTTGATGGAACCATTACCGAGATCGAAAACCCACCCTTTATCCAATTCCGCATCATACTGAATGTGGTAGACGGCACTGTCAGGCAGTACCCATCCTCCATTTTCATCCTTGAAATCAAAGTCGATGTAGATTTCACCCTTATACTGATAAGGCGCTGCCATTTTGAATGCAGCAGCAATGGCCTTACCCGAGCTGGGTGGACGGTAACCTACAACAGGCGAAGTGGAACTTAGAAAGAAGATTGCACTTCCTTTCCCTTTCACCTCAACTTTATATTCATACCAAATGCCAGGTGTGGCGGCAATATCAAATACATGAAAAGTCCCCCATTTTTCATCAAGTAACTTATAATCATTTGCTCCTTTGATACTACGATGCCACCTAAATTTCAGCCCTTTAGATTTCCACTTTTTGGTAAAAACCGTATCCACCTTAGCCAGTATCCCCTCCCCTTTGTTGGTTGTAGCCTTGATAATTGCTCCCAGTTCCTCTCTAATATTAGCGCCCAATACAATTGGGTAAAGTAGCAGAAACAGTAGAACAGACTTGATTGGCTTCCAGTCTTTCATATTACGTTTTTGTTATTGATTCCGTGCGAAGTTGGATTGACACCAGACAACTTTTACCAAATGCATCTCCAGCAAAAGAGCATGACAAACATTTAATAGAACACGCCACTTTAAGCCATCTGCTTATTAAGTGGAATTTCCACTAGCATAGCCTATCCATAGGTATACCAGTGCCAATCTTTTAAGATCATTACATAGGGAAAAACTAATATGAGACGAGTCTGAATAAAGGCAATAAACAATCCTAAATCCATAATAGAATCTAAGGTCATTCAAGACAGGCTGCTACTGTTGAAAATACAGTATAGTGTTTCGCACCGCCTGCTGGTGGTTAAAAGTCAAGACTGACTTTGTTCATGTTTGGCCATCACACTTTGGGTGGAAAATCGCCTCTTTTTTGCTGATATTTCGTTGCTTTCCTTGACCGTATCTTCCAAATATGGCCTGCGAAAAGCGCCTTGTCTCAGCAAAAAAATGACACTTTTCTCCTCCAAAAGCGATCGCCAAACCTGAACATAAACTTCTGTTTGGATATGCCTGGGGAGTTTTACTTATATTATTATATGGACTTCAATTTCGAAATAGTTACAAGCTGATCCATAATTTTCACTTATTTTAATTTTTCGTTAACACAAAAGCGGCATTAGAAAGTTTCTGCAATCCAAAATAAAATTGATTTTTTTGTTCGCAGGTGTAATGATTGAGGTCTAAACCCACATAATGGAAGTAAGATCACATACCAATGAACTCATTTTTACAAGCTTTTCTAGAAGGAGATGAACGGGTCTTCCGGCAGATATATAACAGCGAAGCCAGCCAACGCATTCGCAAGGATGTACACTTCAAAGGAGGGTCCGCTGAAGAAGCCGAGGATGTAGTGGTTCTGAGTATCCTGAAAGTTCAGGAGTTGGTCAGAACTGGCAAGTACAAAGATCAAGAGAAATTCTACGGATACCTCCGTACCGTTGGTTCCTATATCTATAAGGAAGAACGACACAAAAAATTCAAAGCTCCATATCGAGAAAAAGAAGTTCTAGTAGATGATGAATCCAGTCTAATCCTAGAGGCTGGAGTTGAGTTCAATTCATTCGAGCTAGAAATGGAAAGTCTAGAAGAAAAGATTACCATTAGTAAACATATCAAATCCTTAGGTCGACGTGACCAAGAGATTATCCGCCTCAGATATTTTGAGGGGCTCTCTCTAGTGGATATCGGAAAAAAATTAAGTATCAAACAGCCCAACGTAGCTCATTTCAGAATCCTTAAGCGGCTGAGAAAGATACTTGACAAAAAGCAAGGCCAATAAATTGCTTTGATAGAATAAACCCCATTTCCGGTTTACGCGCATTTCATATGCGGCACTTTAAATCCATAACATACTAATACTAGTACTATGAAAAAAAGGCGCAGCCAGCATTTCGGACAGGAGGATAGATTACTGAAGTATGCCAAAGGGCAGTTACCAGAGCCAGAGCGCGAGGAACTTGAGGCTGCACTCAAATCGTCTCCTTCTTTGAGAAAGGATGCCCGCTTAATCAAGAATCTTAATGAGGTGGCGAGCAACCCCGCCTGGATTACTTCAGCCGAAACCCTATTATCATTAAAGAAAGAAAAATTAGCCGAGCTAAATGGTACGACCTCTACTAGCAAATTAAATTCCTTCCGTGGGTGGCAATTTCTCAAAAGGCATAAAGTCAAGATCCTAGCGACTGCCCTATCCCTCTCTCTAGCCATCTTGGGCTTT
>JAHQWA010000119.1 GCA_019634045.1 Saprospiraceae bacterium | reverse complement strand
GGTTCCGGAAACTTCAAACTGTCCTTGGCTTTCAGTTCCCTTAAAGAGGGCACCACGTACATGGATATTGTCTCCTTCGTTTCGGTATCGGCCTTTGATAGAGTAAGCATTGGCAAAATTGTTGACATCGACATAGATGTATTCTGCTGCTGCTCCCTCATTACTCATCTGTTCAAAATAAGTGGCAAAAGCATTGCCTAGGCCAATCACATCAGCAAAGGATTTTTCTTCTTGAAAATAGTTTCGAATAAATACGGGCTTCACAGTAGCGACGGGGATATCGACCTGATCAGTCACTAAACCTATGTCAAAGCTTGAGCCGTTATGGGGAAAAGCTAGAATGGGACGTTGAATACCTCCGATCCCTTTAGCCAGTACGGGTACCTGATCTCGAGCTGGTTGCAGTAGCTGCATCACATCTACTTGTTTTTTGTTTCTGGCTGCGATGATATCCATGCCCTGTAGCAGACTATAGGTCAGCAAGCCTTGCCCGTATTGGCTCGCCTCATAGCTAACTTTATCTGCGGCACTACCAGAGATAACAAAGGTTCCCGTGCGATCTTTCATGCGATCCAATGCTCTAACTTGTGTAGAGCTAATGCCTCGGGACTGCGTCGCCATATCTTTTACGATTTGCCCAGAATTGCAAGCATCTATGATCAGCACTTGTTTTAAGGCCGGGATGTTATTGATCATTTGAGTTAGCTCAGCACCTGAAAGCGTATGGACTGCCCGGATATAATTGTCACTGAGATCCTGACTGGCCATGCCTTTGGTCAGGTAGTGAAACTCCGCCTGATCCGCGCTGCCGTAGGTCACGCCATGCCCCGACAAATACACGACGAGAATGTCTTCTGCTTTTGCTTGCTCTTCGATCTGTTGGAAAGTCTGTTGAATATTGGATTTCGTGGCTAGTTGCCAGGAAATATCTTGCGTTGTAATTTTGGTCGAATCTGTAGTTAGGCAGTAGACTTGCACACTATCTCCACGTGTATTGAAAAGGGCCGCTCCGGCGGCATTTAAGGCCATGGCCATGCTGGTAGCATCTTGATCGGCATATCTTAGATCCAACTCTTCTCCGGCATAATTGGAGGTCCCAATACTGACTACGTATAGTTTTGGGGCAAACTGAGCACGCCATTCTTGTGAATCGCTGCTATCCTTCCCCTTGGCAGGTTTTACCCGATATGGAATGCTATACGCCTCACTTTTCAACCAGCCAGCTTGATTGTAGGCTCGAATGCTGATAATATTAGTACTATCTGGGTCTTTCAGTAAGAGCCGACCAAAGGGCCGCAGGTCGAATTTTAGATTGCGATCGCGTTCCGACTCTCGCCCAAGGGGTGGAGGCTGGACATCGCTACTGACCTCTTTCCCATTAATATAAACTGCCACCCGACCAATGCCGCCCTTGCGTTCTTGCAGCTGAATCTGTAAATGCTCATTGACAATCTCTGCCATTTGGATTCGTGGATAGACGTCTATAGTATCTAGTTGATCTACTGGGCGAACCGGTTCGTTATTCAAGCCCAATAGCTTGGCCAACAAGCCAGGTTCGTAGTAGCGTGCCTTGAGTTGTTCTAAGGCAATGATCTCAGGACCCTCTTCTGTAGGAATAGTATAGAACATTAATTGTAGTGCTCCGGGGGAGGCGTCAAAAAGTCCATTAGGCGTTGTCACCACCCAGTCCGTAGAATCGATCTGGTATAGGGTCGCCAACTCCTTCTTATCTGCTACAGACCATAGTTTTAGGTGAGGGTTGCCGTAGGAGGTCAATAGATATTTGCTATCAGGGGAAAAGCTGCCTGTTGCTGGTAAAGCAGATTCGTGTGGCCCGGGTAGCGGATAGAGCATCATGCTATCCAAATGAGCTAAATATCCACTCACAAAGAAAAGTGGCCCTTTGCGCGGGAAGGCTATTCGCATGTCCATAGTAAGCCGCTTAGGCAGCGAATCTTTCCAAAGTGGATAACCTTCGTTGTCCCAGCTTTGAAATTCGCCTGTACCTGCCACACCAATAATTTCCTGGCCATCTCCAGAAAGACCTAGATCGGTTAGGCCTGTTATGTATTCTGATTCTATTGAAAAACTTTGCAGGCTATCTCCATTCAGGCTCCATTCCAAAGCCTGCATGGCAAAACTGGCAGATAGAATAGATTTACCATCGGGCCTAAAGAAGGTCGTATGTACCACTGACTCTGGATTCTTAAGTTGCTTCAGCAAGGTTCCATCACTACTCCAAAGTCTGGCCATACTATCTGCTGAAGCCGTGAGCACATACTTACCGTCTGGGGAAAAAGCCACGTCCTTTACATGCATCTTATGGCCTGGGAATTGCTGGATAACTTGTCCGTTCAAATTCCATAAGGTAGCTGTCCGATCGTACCCTCCACTTAGAAAAGACTGTCCATCGGGTGCAAAAGCGACTACATTGATCCAAGCCTGTTTTGGGGTCGCTCGGATACTTTGACCTGGGACATTCCAGATTCTAGTCCTGCCTTCGCTACTACCCGTAAGGATTAATTGTTGATCAGGTGAAAACTTTACGGTGGTAATGGAGGCAGCTCTTTTTCTGAGGTTTTCTTGAATTGATCCATCCCTTCTAAGTACAGCTAATTCATTTTTCATGTTCAGCAATAGAACTTCTTGTCCATCTGGACTGAAGATTTCGGTTTGGTAGCTCCCCCAGTCTTCATAGGTATGTAGTAATTGTCCCGCTAGACTAAATAAATGGCTATTGATGCCTCCACTTGTAAAAATGTATTTTCCGTCTGGTGAGAAACAGGCGAGTTGTGCCCCCTCTTCAGCATGATAAGTCTGCAGCAGTTCGCCTTGGAGATTCCATAGCTTACAACCGTCTTCATAACTACCCGTTAGGAAGCTTTGCCCGTCTGATGAAAAGTCGATGGAGAACAGCTCACTTTCAAATCCAAAATAGTCCCGTATCAATTCCCCTTTCAGACTCCATAATTCTGCACCATTTTTCTCATTCCCTGATGATATATACCGACCACCACCTACTAGAATAGATGTCCCATCTGGTGAGAAGGATATGGCTTCTATTTCGATAGTGGAAGTAAACGTATGCAATAATTCGCCGCTACGTTGCCAGATACTTATCTCTGAAAGACCTGCGACCATAGCAATGGATTGCCCATCAGGCGAAATAGCTGCTCTATCCACAGAATATTGATCGTGAGGAAAGTCCTGGATCAATTTTCCATTAATGTCCCAGAGGCTGACTTTATCTTCTCCTGAAAGCAAAATAAACTTGCTGTCCATCGAAAAATCAGCATCACGAATTCCCTCCTTCATGTCAAAAGTGGCCACCATCTGTTCCCGCCTGTTCCACAACTGAGCGATCATTCCTCCGTCAGTAATGACAATCCATTTCCCATCAGGTGAAATAATTGCATTTCCAATATTCGCGCCGTGCCCGAGTGGGACCACGAGGGTGGGGCGCTGGGCAGGTAGGTACAGCGCCAAGCACAGGCTGTACACAAGAAATAAGACTTGTCTATATATATTAATGTTCAAATTCATATTGTACTTCACCCTTGACGCTTCTACCAGATTCGTTACTCGATTAGCCCTTCAGCCTGCATGATGATCTCTTCCAGGAGTTGGTCCAATCGATCTATTGGTGCTTTTTCTTTGCCCAAAGAAGCTATCTTTTTTGTACCTCGAAACAAGGCTGTATTTATTTCAACTTCCTGCCCTTGTATAGTGTACATTCCACGAATAGAGTAGCCACTTTTATGGGTGTGGATCGCTCGATAGGTAAAATCAGCTCCTCTTCTAATGTACCTCTGGAATTGGTCTTCCAGGCGGGGAACCAGTGCTAGCGGGTCAATCAACTCTCCCTCTTGTAATAATAGGGGTTGCATGAAGAAGGGTTTTGCTTTTTCCAGGGGGATATCAGTGGGATCTTTGACTATCCCGATTGGAAAACTGGATAGCCCTTCCTGATTGTACATCTTGGGTTTTTGCGTAACGCCCAGGTTCCTAGCTAAGGCTGGAACTTGATTCTCGGCATACATCAGCAATTGTAGTATGTCGACTTCGTCATTGGGGTCCTTGGTAGACAGTTCCTGCATACCTTGAAGTAGACTGTAAGTCAAGAGACCTTGACCATACTCAGACGTCTCAAAGCTTTTTTTATCGGCGGCGCTACCAGCTAGGATGTACATACCTGTTCGGTCTTTCATCCTATCTAAGGCGACCAGTTGTGATTCTGTAAAATTCCTGCCTTCAATTAAGGAGTTTACCATCTCCCCGGAGTTACAAGCATCTAGGATTAGAACCCTCTTTTTCGCCGCCATATCGCTTAACCAGTCCGTTAATTCCTCCTGTGAAATGGCATCCAGGTCTCTGGCTTGTGGATTTTCTAGCTGCCGAAAGCTTCTCATACTTTGGGTTAGATAGTAGAAGTGAGACTTGTTATTTTGCTCTTCTATGGCTTTACCATGGCCGGCAAAATACATCAAAACCAAATCTATTGGTTCCGCTTTCGATGTGATTTCATTGATGGCTTTTTGGATATTGTTTTTTGTAGGTAAACTAGCATTGGGGACTTCGTCGGTAGTAAAAAGGCGTATATCTGTTCGGTTTTTAAAAAGCGCTTCTCCCGCAATACTTAAAGCTTTATGGAGGCTTACTGCATCCTTACCTGCGTAAGAAAGATCAAGCTGACTTCCTTCGTACTCAGAGGTGCCTACCACGATAGCATATAAATGGGCAAGCTTGTGGTCACGCCTGATCGGGAAGCCAGGTAGGTAAGGGGGAAGGTTTACTGGCCGACTTTTCATCCACCCCTTTTTATTGAAGGATTGCAAACTGATGGAGTTTGGTCTTCCGGTGTAGAAGTGTTTGCCATATTTTTCTAGAGAGATCTGCAGGCGCCTATCCTGGCGTCGATTTAGATTTTTGTTGACCAAAGTGCCATTGATATATAAGTGTAAGGGTCCAAATCCACCCTTTCTTTCTTCGATATTAATGATCAAATTGTCCTTTTCTATCTCTGCTGTTACTGCGGGGTAAAATTCATCTAGTGCATTATCCTTAACATCACGTATCTCCTGGGGTGCATTTCCCGTCAATAGTTTCTTTAGCAAATTTGGGACCCAGTATAACTCTTTCAACTGTTCTAGGTCAATGATCTCATTCTCAACCGTGAAATAGAGATTCTGCATCGTACCGGGTGAGGCATCAAAAATACCATTGGGACTTATTACAGCGTAATCTCCTTGGCCAAACAGGAATATAGAAGCCAATTCCTGACCTTCCGTTAGATCCCAAAGCTTGATTTCAGATTGATCCTTTGAAAGGGAAGCAACAATCTTATTGTCCTTAGAAATGGCCAGGGCCAGTATTTCCGCTTGGTGACCTCGAAAGGTGTGTTGTATAGCACCATCAGCAGTACGTGCGACTCGAATGATATTGTCTTGCGTTCCCATTATCACCAGGCTGTTATCAGCGGAAAAGCAAGCAGCCTTGGTCATGGACCACTCATTCGCCGGAGGCACTTTTATTACTTTGCCAGATGAAATTTCCTGGATGTTTATCCCCATGGCATGAGGGACTTCTGGGTCATTGTACCAGCTAGCCTTCCATGTGCTGTCCCGACTAAAAGTCTCTTCATCGTTGTAATGAGGAGATTTCAATTGCTGGATCGGGTTCTGAAACACCGTAGAACGTGGGGTGCGAGCAAAGCTCAATGTGTTGAGGTCAAATTGCCAGGTAGTCGTATCGGTGGTCAATAAATCTAGCTGGTAATCCTCTGCAAATCCTAAGTTGCTTAGCTGGTGCATTTTGCCGGAAACAAACTCTTGTACCTTTGCACCGGTTTGGCTATCCATCAGGTAGATTTCACCGTATTTATTTCCGTGCAATAAGTATTGCCCATCTTTACTAAAAACTATTTGCTCAGAGGGATCAAAAAAGCCCTCTTTTTCTTCCGTTCGAAAGTCCAGCTCCCAAAGTTTTTTGCGTTCCCATAAGTTCCATACTTCAGCCTTTTGGCGGGATACTGGAAAAACGGCTAGCAGTTCACCTTTCTCGGTATACTGGAAGGCCTTCTCATAGAAGGAATTGGGAATCTCGAAATCTGGCCTGCTAGCTGGGGCAGGCGATATTTGTTGAACGATCGTCTTC
>JAHQWA010000118.1 GCA_019634045.1 Saprospiraceae bacterium | reverse complement strand
CTTTTGGGTATGGGCCAAGACAAAAGCCTCCAGTTCTTCCTTTCTAAGTAGTAATTCATCCAAACTCAGCGTACCAACATATTCTCGCAAAGCCAGTTGGATAAAAATGTAGAACTGACGTTCGTAATCTTTGTTTTTAAGTAAAGCTTTTTCAGCATCTGTAACTTGGTACTGCACGAAGAAGTTTACTCGAATACTGGCTTTATCTTTGGTCAGGATCTCCTGCCCAGAAACCTCCATTTGTTGTTGTCTAAGGTCTACCATCTGTACTTGAACCTGCTTTTCATTGCGCCAAAAGTGGTAAACCCCAGCTTTCAAGTGCCGAACCAATTCCCCATCTACCAGCAAGAGTCCGGTCGAATGAGTAGGAATTGAAACTTTGATAAGGAAGGCTTGCAAGGCCGGCTCTGCGAGCAATCGCTTGTCTAGCGTAGCTGGGACTTCGTAAGAATCTCTATCCAGCACCTCAAAACGGTAGTTGACAATGTCTTTCCAGAAGGCGTGCCTTCCTGGTGCCAAGACTTTTAAGAAATTTCCTTCTTGGAAAACCAATGCGATTTGGTAATCCTTTACCTCGATCACTTCTAGCTTCTCCCGAAGCAGCGAGTTTTTCAATAGAATATTAAGCTCGCAGAGTGGGACAAACTCCTTTGACATATCGTAGGTAATCAACTGATCGGTCCAGCGAACCCAGTGCTTTCCGGTAGAAAGTGCATCAATAAATTGATCTTTTCGAAAAACTAATCCCATTTGGTATGGGAAGATCGTAATACGTCTCATGATGTTATTGGTTTAAATCTAGTCACACCAAAAGAGAAGCAGCAAGGCTTTTCTTGCCATCCTTCTTTAGGGGAGGTGCTCTATGTTGGGGCAGCACCGCAAAGGTGCCGGTAAATTTCATTTTGAAAAAGAATTACAAAAGCGCGGCCATCTTTACAAGGCGGAATGGCATTGAGTAAGGCCTACTATCAATAAGGAGCAGCCGTTCATTTACCTACAATACCTTTAAAGGAGGTTATTGGAAGTGAAAGAGCGCGGCTTGCCTGTTATTAAGGGTAGCCAAACGGTATCCTGCACAGTACGAGGCTTCGTTCAGATTGTCCATTACAGGGACTGGTCGCACTTTTGCAACTCATGAACCTTTTTGAGAGAGCTCAGCTCTTTGACATGGAACATGGATGAAATCCACGGTGCCTGTATGAGAGGCAACATCGCCACGAGCGAAGACAGGATTCGAACCTGTGGGTACCAGTCACTTGCTCTACCGGACTGAGCTATTCTCCGATTGGAGAAGGAGGATTCGAACCTCCGACCGAGTGATTACCGTGAAAGAGTATCAAGGTGCAGTCAGCATATCGACATAAGAGGCTTATTCGATACTATGGGGCTATACAGAAACCCTCATCAGGTCCAACACAATGATCTCCCTCCTCTTTTGGCCAACTGGCCGAGGGTATCCTGTTGGAAGCCCTTGACAAGGAGCACAACAGAAGAACTATTGGATTGGAAAAATGGTTCCCCATACCCAAAAAGTCCAAGTAAAAAGACTAAATTTGAGGAAAGACAAGCCGAGCCATCCAGGCTAGCCGTCTTAACCATTACAAAACGAAAATCAACCAATGACCGCGAAACTAATTGTTCGGGGATCTATACTTCTTTATGTGGTATTGGGAATAATGGCTTGCCAAACCACCTCCAATCCTCCCACAGAACCTCCTATCGAAAATATGAAGATTGCCCGTTTGAGTGTAGGGGATACTACTGCGCTGCAGCAGATCCGCAACCAATTCGTGAAAAATAATCCGGGATATGATCTGTCTTATGTGGAAAGCGTACTTGAGCTTCCCTCGCAGGGAAGTAATCGGGTAGTATTTATACAAGAGGGAGGAGGAACCGCCTCGATCAATGGGCAGGATAGCTCTAAGTTTTCGGTGGGAGATATCATCTTACTTGGGGATGCCCAAGGAATAACGACCGACAGTTTGTTCAGCGCCTTGGTTTTTACGGTACCAGAAGCTCCGCCAGAAAATATTCCAGCTTTTATCCGGCCTGATTGGGACCTAAATATCACCGATGTACCCGGTGGTTGTGCGACTGAAACGAATGCCTATCGTAGGATTTTATTGACTTGGCTGGGGAAGGTTGGCCCTTATAATTATCATGCGATCAACGCACATCGCGTGCGGATCATGGACTCCTTTTCCCATTATCATCCCAAAGAAGGTGGCTTTGACGAATTCTATTTAGTGCAAATGGCATTACCCGAGGCGAAAATTTTGACAAGTGCTCAGGTTAGGAAAATAGAAGATCCGACAAGTGTTGATGAAGAGGAGGCGAAAGGACTGATTGAGTCTACGAACTTGGAGGTTGGGGATTTAGTTTACTTGCCGAGGGGAGTTATGCATCGCGGCGTAGGAGGAGTACTTGCCCAGGTGATTACGGTACCTGGTTTTATCCCTGGTTCAGAAGTTGGTGTCGATCATCATTTGCGCCGGATCAACCAAATACTCTCTTTAAAGGGGGCAAAAGGACTCCCTTATAATGAGGCGGCTTCCACTGAAGCAGTTATAAAATAGGGGCTTAGCCTTTCTATAGAGGTGAAAGCTAGGATACTATGAAAAAGAAAGATCTCCGTTCCTTGGTCGAGGTCTGAGAAACAAAAAAGATAAAATGAATTGTAAGCGAATTATCCCGAGTCTGTTTCTATTGTTACTTGTCTTTCTATTAAGCACTTGTGAGTCTACACCGGTCAACAGTATTCCTGAAATAACGCGAGTGACTGAGGCCGATTTTGCTGATGAAGAAAAGGTTGCCGTAGAACTGGCCGAAGGCTTAGAGTTAAAGCTTTGGGCGCCTGGCCCCCTCCTGTCCAATGCCGTTGCGCTGACCTTTGACCAAAATGGAGTGGCCTATGTTTCCGAAACTGCTCGGCGGAAAAGTTCTGATCTTGATATTCGGCAGCACCGAGACTGGATGTTAGAGGATATTTCCCTAGAGTCGATAGAGGACACTCGAGCCTTCCATATGGACAAACTAGCCACTAGTAAGAGCGCCGAAAATACGTGGCAGGAGGACTTCAATGGAGACAGTATCCACGACTATCGAGACCTGATGGTGCAAACCGAATTCGTCCGAAGGATCTGGGATGAGGATGGTGATGGACGAGCAGATGCTTCCAATCTTTATGCGGATGGCTTCAATGATATGCTGGCCGGGGTGGCCGCGGGCGTATTGTACCACGATGGGGAAGTATTCGTCACCTGTGCGCCAGATGTGTTCCGAATGAAAGATACGGATGGCGATGGTGATATTGACCAAAAGGAAGTAATAAGCCATGGGTATGGTATCCATATCGCTTATGCTGGGCATGATATGTCAGGACTCGTGACGGGGCCTGACGGCAAGATATATTGGTCGATAGGGGATATAGGAGTGAATGTGGTCGATCAGGATGGAAAACGATGGAAGTATCCTAATCAAGGAGCTGTCATGCGCTGCAATCCGGATGGGAGTGATTTCGAGGTTTATGCTCATGGTTTACGGAATCCCCAAGAGTTAGCCTTTGATGCTTATGGTAACCTGATTAGTGTGGATAATGATGGAGATCATGCGGGGGAACATGAGCGGTATGTACACATTATTGAAGGATCAGATTCTGGCTGGCGGATCAATTGGCAATACGGCAAATACAAGAAAGAAAATGAAGGCTATAAGGTCTGGATGGATGAGGACCTCCATGTACCGCATTTCCCAGGGCAAGCAGCTTATCTACTGCCTCCGATAGCCTTAGCGCCGGACGGCCCGGCTGGCCTCGCCTACAATCCTGGCACCGCCATGAATAAAGACTGGAACGGCTATTTCTTTAGCTCTTCTTTCAAGGCTTCTTCTGCTAAATCGAAGGTTGAGGCCTTTCGCTTAGAACCCAGAGGCGCCTCATTTGATTTGGGGCGTAAAGTGGATGTAGTATCTGGAGTGGTTCCTACCGGGCTGAGTTTTGGACCGGATGGCGCTTTGTACATCAATGATTGGCTAGATGGCTATGCCAAAAAGCCACAAGGTAGGATATGGAAACTCGATGTGAAGCAAGAGATTGTAAATCCTGATCGCGAGTCGACCCAAGCCATCCTCAAACTCGGCGCCAAAGATCGCCCCATAGAAGAATTACAGCAGTTGTTAGCACATGGGGATATGCGGGTTCGACAGATGGCACAGTTTGAGTTGGTGAAGCGAAGTGATAGTCAAAGCTTAGCTTCGGTTGCTGCTAAAGGAGTCACTGAATTCGCTCGCTTTCATGCGATCTGGGGACTGGGACAGTTGGCTCGAAATAGATCAGAAGTCGGAGCATTGATTCTACCCTTTGTACAGGATCAATCCGCAGAGGTTCGAGCGCAGGCTGCAAAGGCATTGGGAGATGCCAAATACCAGCCGGCCGAGAAAGATCTCTTGCCTTTACTACAAAATAAAGAAGCCAGGGTGCAATTCTTCGCAGCAGAAGCCTTGGGTAAAATTAAGTCAACGGCAGCTTTTCAACCCTTAGTGGGATTGTTGGAGGAAATCGAGGAGCAAGATCCACATCTACGGCATGCTATTGTCTTTGCACTTTCTCGACTCGCGAGTGCGGATGAACTATCGAACTTAAGCCAGCATCCCTCCAAAGCGGTTAGGATTGGAGCAGTGGTGGCGCTGCGGGAGCAAGCCTCCCCACTGGTGGCTAGCTTCTTACAAGATGCCGAACCGCTGGTAGTGGTGGAAGCCGCCCGTGCGATACACGATGACTTTTCGATTCCGGAGGCCTTAGACGAATTGGCTAAAGCCTTGGAGCGAGTTGACATCAAAGAAGAAGCCTTTGTTCGTCGAGCCATTAATGCAAACCTACGCCTAGGAGACAAAGAAAGTGCAGCCAGATTAGCGACTTTCATAAATAATGTCGCAGCTGAGCCAGGAATGAGGAAGGATGCTTTATGGGCTTTGGGTTATTGGTCAGCCCCCCCTTTACTGGATCGGGTGGACAATCGCTATAGAGAACCCTCCGGAAAGCATCAGTTAAGGGAGGCCCAGTTGGCGATGGCTGGGAATTTCACGGGTTTACTGTCGGGCTCTGCGGCAGATCTACGAGCGGCTACGGTGACCGCGGTGGGACGTCTACAGCAGAAAACCCTAGCCCCCGTAATTTTCCAAATGTTTCAAAACCAAAATCAGCCCAGTATCGTCAGACAAGCCGCCCTACGGTCTCTGGCAAAATTGGAGGCGGGAGATCTAAAAACTGCTTTAGAAATCGCCTTGGAGGACAGGGATGTAGAACTGCGTAAAGTTTCCCAACAACTGATCGGTGAGGTCAAGCTCCCAGCTGAAGATGTCGTGGACATGCTAAGTAAGGTGCTGGAGAGTGCTTCGGTAGCCGAAAAACAGAAGGCTATCAACAGCTTAGCAGTCTTGCAAGGTTCCGCTGGTGAGACCCTGGTCAATACACTGCTGGATCAATTGGTAGCCGGAGATTTAGCTCCAGAATTATCCCTAGACCTCTTGCAAGTAGTAGATAAGATGGGGTCTGAAGCGGTAAAGGCTAAGAAAGCGGCTTATGAAGCTTCGAAACCGGAAGGAGATGTGTTGGCCGCGTATCAGGAATCGCTGTTTGGGGGGAATATGCGTAAAGGAGGACGCTTATTCTTTATGGATAACTCGGCACAGTGTATTCGTTGTCATGCAGTCAAAGGGTATGGAGGGGAAGTAGGGCCAGATCTTACGTACATCGCCGATGAATTAAGCCGAGAGCAGCTATTGGAGTCCTTAGTGGACCCTAATGCTCGCCTCGCCCCGGGCTATGGTACGATAAGTATCACCTTGCAAGATGATAAAGAGATAGTGGGAACCTTGATGAAGGAAAGCGATCAAGCCATTATCGTGAAAGTAGGAGAGGAAGATCCACAGGAAATAGCATTGACAGATATTAAAACCAAACAGTATCTACCTTCGGCCATGATTAGCATGCGTGACGTTCTATCAAAATCTGAGATACGAGATCTGATGTCGTTTTTGATGTTGTTGAAAACGGATAGTAAGGTAGATCTTCAGCAATTGTTACAATAAAGCTTCTTCAGCAATAAAGCAGAATGTGGAAAGGGAAGCAAATGGATCGTATCTGGGAAACGATCAGATATTAGTCCAGCAACTTATTCGTCAAGATTAGCTTTTGAGCCATTACCCGAGCCAGATTTCGCCAAATAGCGGTTCGGTCAGCCTCGGATTCTAAGTTATTGACGGCAGATTCGCTAAACTGCACCACTTCGGTATTTGGACTGGCGGCGACAACCTGTGCGGAACGATTACTTTCTAGAATAAAGGCTATTTCTCCGAAAATATCACCTTCTCCTAAAAGAACGATGGTTTTTCCATTGATCATCACCTTAAGCAATCCTTGTCGAACGAAACCAAAGGTTTTGCCTCCATCGTTTTCCATCAAGAGTACCTCTTCCTCATTGTAGGTGATCACGATGGCGTTCTTCAAAAATGCTTTTTTCCCAGCTGGACTCAAGCCTTCGGTAATGCTCTTATGTCCGGTAAACTGCTCCTCGCTGTCCGGGAAGTACGTAGAACCAATACGAAGATCTTGGTTGCTATCCACGAGGTCTTGATACCAATCGTGAAAGCCTTTATAGGTGAGAAAATCAAGTCCACGTAGTAGCGAAATGACTGGAGAATGAATGGTGGCAAAATAGTCCTCATCTGGGAAACAGATCATTGGAATATGAATGCCATTATTACTCTTCTGTTGCAAGCCGATCGGACGTAAACCTAAGCGCTTAAATATCGGGAAGCGCTCGGCTTCACAAGATAAGAGAATGGCTTGGCCACCGGCCTTTAGAATTTCTATGAAACAGTGGCTGATTAGCACCGCTGCTGCTGGAGTCTTCTGGTATTTCTCCTCCATAATCATATCGACGAAAACGGCCATTGTACCCAACTGATCTTCATCAAAAAGATCTAGCTGGTAGGTGGCTCGCCAACAGCTATCATCACTTAGTTGGAGGGCATCAGCCAAACACAGGGCGGCAATGATTTCCCCACTTCTAGTATCTTGGCAAGCAGCTATCTGCGAACTGAAATTGGGCAAATATTTATCTCCTTGGCGGTTCTTCCCCCCAGCCTTTTCCATCAAATCCATACAAGCCTGTAGATCCTCTTCCTCAGTTGGAAAGAAGGCACGGTACTGTCCAATCCACAGATCCCATTTTACCGAAAGGTCATCAATCAAGCTTGTTATATTGTCAATCATACACAATAGCAGTTTGAAACTTTGGTTTTCGTCAGCTGCTTAGTTTCACCTTAAAGAACCTGAAATTTAGGAAATTATTCTTTGAATGGCGAACCCAATTCGACTTTTTTAGGACAAGAAAATTTCTTTGACAAACTTATGATGAACTCATTGGGATTCGGGAATATAAATTTGCCTAAAATTCTGTCACTTATTTCTATAACCTTTTACCTTTGTTTGCGTATTCTTGATTGGATTTTTCCCTTATAAAATTAAAGCTTACATGCAAAATCTAGAACCCTCAGTACTTAGCAAAGTCAATCAATGGCTAGAAGGTAATTATGATCAAGAAACCAAAGCAGCGATTCAAGCCATGTTGGATCAAGGCCAAGAAACTGCTTTAACAGATGCTTTCTATAAAGATCTAGAATTTGGTACAGGGGGACTCCGAGGAATCATGGGCCCGGGATCAAATCGGGTTAATAAATATACCTTAGGGATGGCTACCCAAGGCCTGAGTAATTACCTGAAAAAGATCTATCCAGATGAACAGATCAAAGTGGCCATTGCTCATGATAGCCGTAACAATTCCGATTTATTTGCCAGCCTGACTGCCGATGTTTTTTCAGCCAACGGAATCAAGGTTTACTTCTTTGAAGGGCTTCGGCCCACCCCCGAGTTGTCGTTCGCGATTCGAGCCCTAGGATGTCATAGTGGAGTAATGCTCACGGCCTCTCACAACCCAAAGGAGTACAATGGCTATAAGGCCTATGGCCGCGATGGCGGACAATTGGTGGCGCCACATGATAAGAACGTGATTGCTGAGGTTCAGAAAATAAATAGTGTTGACGATATTCAATTCAGTCGAAATGAAGCCAATATCGAAAAGATAGGAGAGGCAATTGACCAAGCGTATTTGGAAGCATTAGTTAAGCTATCTGTTTCCCAGGAAGCCATTAAGCGACAAGCTGACCTTAAGATTGTTTTCTCACCCATTCATGGTACGGGCGGGGTTTTGGTGCCCAAGGCTTTGGAGATGTACGGTTTTACTAATGTTACTGAAGTGGAGGAGCAATCGGAGCCAGACGGAAACTTTCCCACGGTGGTATACCCCAATCCGGAAGAGCACGAGGCATTGACTTTGGCCCTAAATAAAGCTAAGTCCATTGACGCCGACCTAGTGATGGCAACGGACCCAGATGCGGATAGGGTAGGGATCGCTGTGAAAAATGATGCTGGTGATTTTGTATTGCTAAATGGGAATCAAACGGGAACCTTACTGATCCACTATATGCTCACCGCCTGGGAAAAGGCTGGGAAGCTGACGGATAAAGAGTATATCACCAAGACGATTGTTACTTCTTACCTGATCGATAAGATCGCCGCCTCAAAGAATGTCGAATGCTTCAATACCTTAACCGGCTTTAAGTATATCGGAGAGATTATGACGAAGCTTGAGGGGCAACGACAGTTTATTGCAGGGGGAGAAGAGAGTTATGGATATTTAGTGGGCGAGCATGCTCGCGACAAGGATGCGGTGGTTTCCTGTACCATGATCGCGGAAATGACAGCCTATTACAAGGATAAAGGAAGTAGCTTATACGATGCCTTGATCGACCTGTATTTGGAGTACGGTATCTACAAAGAAAAGTTGATCGCCATTACCAAAAAAGGAAAGAGCGGAGCAGAAGAAATCAAAGCTTTGATGGAAGCACTGCGTACCACGCCACCGCAAACTTTAGGCGGGGGTAAGGTGGTGACGGTCAAGGATTATTTGAGCAGTGAATCTACTGATATTGCAACGGGAGTAAAAACGAACATAGATCTTCCTTCTTCCAATGTACTTCAGTTCTTCACGGAAGATGGTAGCATTATCTCTGCTCGTCCATCTGGGACCGAGCCTAAAATCAAATTCTACTGTAGTGTTAATGGGGAATTGGCGGATCGGGAATCTTTCAAAGCCAAGGAGAAGAGCTTGGATGAAAAGATAGACTTGATCATGAGTGACTTAGTAGGATAAGTAAGGTAAAACAATAGATAACAATTGTTTAGATCAATCAGGAGGGCATCTCGCCGTAAACGAGATGCTCTCCTTTCATTTGAGCCATTTTGTTAGGTGCTTGACGTAGTTGTTAGTTTTGAGTTGGGCTTTTACGATTCATAGCGTATTTTAACGTTAAAAATGATCACTCGATTAATCTTTGCTTTGTTACTGCTGACAAATGGCCTAGCCAGCCAATCCAGTTTTCTTGAAAATAATTGGGTAGGCCGCTTGGAATTATCTGGAGAATCTCACTTCATGCGCATCCAGTTCAAGGATGGACAGACCTCTCTACAGTTACCTTACTGGGATGGGAATACACGCTATCCTTTGCTGCAAGTAGAGGACAAGGAGGGGCTGCCTCAGTTTACCATCAAGCGGATTGTAAATCATTTGGAATTTCAAGGGACTGCCTGGAAAGAAGGTAAGTTGGAAGGAAAAGTTAGGCGGAATGGCTTGGAGGGACGGTTTCAGCTGTATCGCATTTTACCCTTAGCCTCCAACGACTGGCAGGGCTATCTAGGGGATTACAAAACGAAAGATGGCTTAGTCTTTAAAGTTTGGGATCGCTTTAACACCTTGCGCGTTCATTCCCCCTTAAGTCAGGAAGTTAGTCGAATGTATCCCATTGCTGAGAATCAATTTTGGCTAGCTACGGGAGAGTCAATCCGCTTTAAGAGGCGAGAAGGCGAGGCTTTTGAGGCCATGCAGTGGGATTGGCAGGGCCAAGAGTGCGAGGCTTCCAGGATAGTCGCTTTTACTGAGGAAAAATCAATTGTTGATTTGCCCAATGGAGATACTGTGGGCATTTCCCTATTCACGCCTCCGGGATCAGGGCGGTTCCCGGCCGTCCTCATCGCACGCGGGGCTGCTAACCTGGATCGCTCCTTGAACTATACGGAGGCAGAGATTTTTGCCAGTAATGGAATTGCTACCTTAGTTTATGACAATTATGGTACGGGCGAAACAAGGGGTGACTTAAGAACCAAGGACTTTGAGGACAAGCAGAAGCTGGTTCTGCAATTGTATACCTATTTGCAAGGGCATCCCAAAATTCAGTCGAACCAAATCGGCTTGATGGGAGGAAGCCAAGGGGCAAGAATAGCGGCTATGGCTGCTTCTAAGGGGATTGAACCTGCTTTCTTGATCCTTCGGGCGCACCCGATGGAAACACGCAAAGATCAGCAATTGTATGCCATTGGCGCTTTTCTGAGACAGCGGAATGTTACGGAAGAACGGATCGTGCAAGTACTTCATTTATGGGAATGGTATTTCGATCTGGCAAGCCGTCAGGAAATAGACCAGGAATACGTAGATGCAGTTGCCAAAATGCGTAGTGCTTATCCTGATCTAATGTTTCCGGCCGCACCGCGAAACCAAGCCCCACCCTTTGCCTGGCCGGATGATATATACGATGCTACCAAGGATTATCTGGCTACTATCCATTGTCCAGTTTTATCGGAGCATGGTGTGGATGATGATCGAGTTCCCCCGAATAAAAGCATTCACTTCTTAGCAGAAGGTCTGAAGCAGGCGGGAAATGATGGTTTGACCGTAATCCGATATCCGAATGCGAATCACTCCTTCACCATGCCGGGATTTCGAATCGCACCTGGGTTATTTATGAATGAAGTTAATTGGATGAAGGAGACGCTGAAGGTACCATAATGCTAAGTGCATCTGACCTTTCAGGTTTAGGGTTGTTTTTCAACAATTAAACTACAACCCTAAACCACTGGCGTTATGGACCGTCCAGCTTATCGTTGATCGGGATCCACCCAAGGTATTGCCCCTCCCTTGACAGCTTTGGTATTCAAAGCCTCTAAGCCTCCTTCTGCTAGTTGCTTAAAGCGATAAAAATCTTCGGCTTGCCTTTTGCGCATCATACCTTTTAGGAAGGGCATCATCAATTTCATGAAGAAGGACTTTCCTTTTACTTTTTGATGGACGGTCAAGCGGGTACTTCCCCCGAGGTCTTCCAATTGGGTGTGGCCCTCCATGATGAGATCGTCGCTTTGCATTCGGGCTGAAAAAGATCGACCGGGTTCCACAGCGGTAATCTCTTCATGGAAAATGACGGTTCGATTGTTTTCCATAAAGGTATACTTCCCTTTAAAGCCGGCCTCCCCTGGCGTACCGCTGATCGTCTCAATTTTTTGCAATCCCCTTAGCCAAAGATTGACTTTCGATTCATCCGAAAGTAAGGCATAGACCTGCTCGATAGGCTGCTGGATTGTTGTAGTGGTGATATAATAAATCATATAACTAGTTTTTGTTATTCACCCTGCAATGATGTAGGTTCCACAACAAAAAAGCGTCTCACTTTTGAAATTGTTACCTGTTTTTGGAAGGGAAAGCGAATAGCAAGATCGGGCCAGTCAGCTGTCAGCCGCTTAGTTGACCAATGTACTTTTACGGTAAGCGGAGGGAGTTATGCCTGTACTTTGTTTGAACACACGATTGAACGTCGCCTTATTACTAAAGCCCGCTTCAAAGGCGATAGCTAGAATTTTACTGGACCGTTGGTTGGGGTCCGATAGTAAGGTCTTAGCGGTTTCGATGCGATACTGATTGATATAGTCGGCAAAACTGGTGTGGAGTTCGTTGTTGAGAAATTCAGAGAGATGGTGGACTGGTACGCTAAGCAAATGGGCTAAGTCACTGATCTTGAGATCCTCCTTCAAGAAGGGTTTATCCTCTTTCATGACGGTTAGCAGGCGCTGCTCAAGGCTATTGGCGCTTGAGGTAGTAAGTTGGGTTTGACTACGCCCTCTTTTGAGGCCATCCTGGAATAGTTTCGGTTGAGATAAAGCCACGTAGCCGATCACAAAGATCAGGGTGGATAGTAAAAGGACTACCACATAGTCTATCTCTAAGCGATAAGCGTTCTGTGCAAGTAGAATGATGGTCATCAGGCCAAAAAAGATGCTAAATAAACCGAATGCTTGGATGGCCTGTTTCAGCCAACGTATTTTCGATACATTCCCATTGGTTCGAAACCGAGCTGCCTCCTCCTCCTGCGTTTTAACAGAGCGATAGGACCAGACTGTATACAGTAAAAACTGACCGATCTGCAAAAACATAATGAGGAATTGCGCTGCTGGTAGATTCTTGAAGGCATCTTCCCCGATAGCTTGTAAAAATTCGAGCTTGTAGTTAGCCGATTGGAGATAAAAGGGCAGCATACTCAACAAGACCAAGATAGCTAACCCAAAATGCCCTACTAGCACCCATTTATTGCCTAAGGGCATACGTAAGTAGCTTCTCACATATAAATAAAACAAAGGAGCAATTACGAATAATAGAGGATAGCTGGTGAAAATCAGATGTGGTACCTGGAGGATTAATCCCGATATACTTAGCGAGTAGTCCAAAAGATGTAGCGCAAGACTGAGCAACATCAGGGCAAAGAGCCGATTGGATGGCTGGTTGTGCTCCCTTGTCCATAGAACTAAAGCCAGAAAAAGGGCGTGGATAGCGCTGACTGCAATCGGGAAAAACCACAGGTTCAAGGTCGTCATAGCCAGTCGATTAGATCTTGATATTGGTGCTTACGAGTACTTTATTTCCCTTCCCCACGACAGATGAAGGTAGGCTTTGTTGAATAATCTCACCTAAGCGTTCCAACAAATGTAGTTTAGGTTCTCCCTTTACATAGACCAAAGAGATTTCTCGGGCGCGATCTTGCCCCTTGATTTCTTTGATCATGTCTTCTTGGTCTGCCGGTACGTTGAGCGTAGCCAATTCAGGTAAGAAGGTGATACCTCCGCGGTTTTCAACGATTCTTCGCAGGGCATCGATGGAGTTGCTTTCATAACTTAAAGTAGTCTCCATCTGCCGCTTTGGATCTATCTGACACATATTGTTGACTTGGTCGCTAAAGCAATTGCCTTCATTCAATAACCAAACCTGGTCGATTTCTATGGCTGATAAGTCTACCTCTTTCTCTTTGAAAAGGCGGTGCTCTGGAGAAAGTAGGACAAAAAATTTCTCGTAGAATAGACTTCTGTATTGTAGTTTTAATTTGGTGCTAATCGGGGTCGAGATGATCCCGCCATTGAGTTCGCGTTCCATGATACCGCGAATGATATCCTTCGTAACCAGTTCTTTTATCGTGAGTTTAATATCCGGATACTGTTCGCTTAACTGGTTGATAAATAGAGGCGTCAGGTATGGGGAAAGCGTCGGAATGATACCGATTGTCAGTGATCCTTTCACTTCTTGTTCGATCTGCGTAGCGAAGTCGCGTAGCTGGTGCACCTCCAATAAGACAAATTGAGCCTTTTCCAAGAAGCGTTCGCCATTTGCCGTAAGGCGAATTGGTTTGGATTGACGGTCAAAGAGAACAAAGCCAATTTCCTGTTCTAGTTTAGTAACCTGTTGGCTAATAGCCGATTGGGTGATGCGCGCCTTTTTAGCTGCAGCGCTAAAGGAGCCTGTTTTGCTCAGAAGTAAAGCATATTCTAATTGCTGTATATTCATTATTAGCAAAACTAATGATAGGATTATAATTATTATAATGACTAATGATAAATTTGTTGTCAGAAAGGGAGGAAATTAAGCCTG
>JAHQWA010000117.1 GCA_019634045.1 Saprospiraceae bacterium | reverse complement strand
TAGCATTAACGTTAATGCCTTTACCTACCCACTCATTGGATAACGCCATCGTAAGCTGACCGATAGCCCCTTTACTCGCTGCATAGCCCGGTACCGTAATGCCCCCTTGGAACGTCAAGAGGGAAGCGGTAAAGATGATCTTACCGTAGCCCTTCTCTACCATGCCTTTGGCGAATTCACGAGATAAAATGAATTGGGCATTCTGATTGATCTCCACAATCTTATCCCAATATTCATCTGGATGCTCAAGGGCAGGAGCACGTAGGATTGATCCCGCATTATTCACGAGGATATCCACTACCCCATGATCGCTTTTCACCTGCTCAATGAAGGCATACAAAGCCTGTCGATCCGAAAAATCGCATTGATAAGCCGTAAATTTGCGACCTAGCGCAGTCACTTCCCGCTCGACATCGCTTCCAGATGATTCCAAAGAGGCCGAAACCCCGATGACATCTGCTCCTGCCTCAGCCAAGCCAATCGCCATGGCCTTTCCAATTCCTCTTTTGCAGCCCGTCACCAGGGCTAGTTTACCATCTAACTTAAATTGATCAAGTACACTCATCGTTATCTTGGGTGATTAATTTTGGCAATCCAACAACACCTTCATGCCGTCTGGATTTTTATCAATATTTTCAAATACTTGTTGAATATTCGTTAAGGGCTGAATCGCAGTGATCAAGGAGGAAAACGGCAATTCATTCTTGGTGATTAACTCAATTGCTTTTTCGTAGTCTTCTGGCTCATATACTCGGGCCCCAATCAACTTAAGTTCTTTCCAGAAGAATTTGAAAAGATCCACCGGTTTTGCCTGACCGTGGATAGCCACCATGACGATTCTTCCCCGAATGCCCGCTACTTCGGTCATCACGTCAAGGGTTGGCTGGACACCGGCTACTTCAAAGACTACATCAGCCATAAAGCCTTCGGTTTGGGCTTTAATGTGCTCTACCAGGTCTGTCTTGGCCGGATTCACTACCGTAAATCCCATTTCTTCTGCCAGTTGTATCCTAGTGGGATTTACTTCTGAGATGAATACCTTGGCCCCCGCATTTTTAGCCACCAAGGCTACGAGCATGCCAATCGGGCCTCCGCCCAATACGACGGCCACCTCTCCAGCCTGCAAGCCAGATAGTCTGACATCATGGCAAGCCACTGACAGCGGCTCCACCAAAGCGGCCAGTTGTAAATCGGTCTCTGTTGGTAGCTTGTGGAGGGTAAAGGCCGGAACATTCCAGTACTGCTGCATTGCTCCCGGACTATCAATCCCAATAAATTTGAGGTCTTTGCAAATGTGACTAAACCCCTTATCCGAAGGTTGCTCGGCTCTATGATCCAAAGGTCTCACAACGACTTTATCACCAATTGCATAGCCGGATACCTCTGCTCCAATAGCATCAATTTCCCCGGACATTTCGTGACCAATCGTCACAGGAATTTGGACACGTTTATCCATCATACCGTGATAAATGTGTACATCTGTACCGCAAACTCCGCAATAGGCGACCTTGATACGCACTTCACCTTTAGCTGGTGTTTGCAACTCCTTTTCCGCTACAGAAAAGGTGTGTTGACCTTCATAAAATGTGGCTTTCATGTAAGCTTTAATAATTTGTAATAAAATAGACAGCCTGAAATACGGCACCTCAACAATGCAGTAAAAATCAGCTGATAATCTGAAAGATCGGCATGAAACAACTAGACAAAAACTGAACACAAGCGATTTCGTCTTGAGCAATTCACTCTACCTAGGACATAATTTAGATATTTATAATTAGAATTCAGATTTTGTGAAAATGATATTTAATCCATGGTCCTTTTAACTAGACAATGCTGGATTATCGGCTTGACAGTGATGACTTGCTGTTTGAAGTTTCCGATGCATGCGCAAGTAGACTCTATGACCATCATGATGAATGAGGTCTTACGAGAAAAGGCATGGAACCTCAGGTTCGAAAACCCGGATAGCTCCCTCTACCTGCTGGACCTTTGTTATCATCGCCTGATTGAACAAGGGGATACCTCGAAGGCCATCGGCGTATTAATGAATCAAGCTACTGTAAGTGGGAATCAAGCCAATTATAAGGACTCCTACGACAAACTCTGGACGGGGCTTCTTCTGGCTGATCAAGCGAAGATTGAATCTTCTAAAGTAATGCTATACATTAGGCTAGGACGGTATTACAGTTTTTACAAACGTAAGGATGAGGCGATGCGATACTTTGGTTTATCCCTGGAACTCAACAAGCGTTTGGTGAAAGAGGGTATCGTACCTGAAAGCAACCTGATTAATAGTTATTACCCCTTTTGTGCCACCTACCGTGAGCTAGCCGAACCCGAACTGGCCAGCATCTATTTGGATAGCTGTTTTCAATTGCATACTGCGGACAACAAACCACTCCTGCATTTTCTCCAATTTGAGCAGGCTTTTATCCTAAACACCGAAAGAAAGTATGAAGCAGCCTTGGGGCTTTATCATGAGATACTTCCTTGGTTTGCAGAATTTCAACCTGGTTATCGAGTCCTCCTCAAAACCTATATGGGGGATACCTATCTAGGTTTGAACGATATGGAACGAGCGGAGCAACATTACCAAGAAGCCTTGCAAATTTCCTCCCAATACAACAGTCACAAGGATTTCTCGCCCCTGATTCATCAGCGACTTTCTGATCTATATCTAGAAAGAGGAAATTATTTGGAAGCCTATAACCGTCTAAAAGCGGAAAAGACGTTGGACGAGGCCTATTTTGATAGTAGAAGTGAAAAGAATCGCCCACTACTGGAGATTCAGGATGCTTACCGGGCTGAGCAAGACCGGATCACAGAGTTGCTACAAGAAAAAAGGATGACCGACTTGGAGCATCAGAATAGTCTCTGGTTTCTGCAGCGAATCATCTTATTGGTCTGCATACTATTCGTAATCCTCATCAGTGTTTTGTATTTCAACTACGTGCGTACCAAACATCGGACGGAAAAGCAAATGATCAAAAGGGAACGAGAATTAGAAATTCAGAACGTCAATGAGCTGATCGAAATAAAAAACAAAGAGCTGGCGGCATCTACCTTAAAACTCATTGAAAAGGACGAATTCCTTTCCAACCTGAAAGACAAGTTAGCTCAACAAAACGGGGATCTGAATGCTAAAAGTGTGAAGCAAATCGTCCGTTCAATCAATAGTAATAGCTCCCAGAATTGGGAAGAATTTGAGGCGCGTTTCATTACCGTCAACCAAGATTTCTACCAGCGTTTGGAGGACAAATTTCCTAAACTAACACAGGGCGATAAGCGCCTCTGCGCCCTGATAAAGTTAGACTTTTCGAGCAAGGATATGGCCAAATTGATGGGGATCTCCGTAGAGAGTGTCCATACCAATCGATATCGCTTGAGAAAGAAACTAGATCTGGAACGAGACATCAACCTAACGGAGTTTATTGCGACGCTCTAGGCCTGATCATCAACTACTTTTATCTCCCCTCAAAGCATAGATATCGTGCCTTTCATTGTTATTGATTACCCAGACGAAGTGCTTGTCGGCAGCCCTTACTAAAAGTAGATGCCTAACATCTTTATCGGCAAAAAAGCCCGTTTCCAGATGACTCATGAGATGAAACTGCCCCTCTTTTTCTCCTTTCAATAAAGCCCCTATTCCGGCATCCGAACGAGTCGTCTCTACCTCCGCCATGTGGTTATTGCCCGCCAACAATAGATCATCTATCTGATCCCCGTCAAAGTCGTGCAAAACCATGGAATTGACCGGAGAAGCTTGGATTTCATTCGTAAAGGGACGAAATGAGAAACCATCGGGGCCATTATTGATAAAGATTCCGGATCTAAACTCTACCACTTCGAGGTGCAGGGCTGTTTTCAAACCAGGGCCAATAATCTCCTCGAGATCACTATTGGCGAACTCCTTAAAAGTGGGAACCTTGTTTGCTAAATGTGGAAGTTGTTGGGTACTACACGTTTTTCCCCTGACGGGAACCTGCGAGCCCTTATAGTCTTTGGCCAAAATGATATCAACGGTTCCATTGTAATCAAAGTCATTGGTATACACATGAAAGGGTTTCTTCCGAGAAGCATGGATCTTATAGTTCAAGCCTTGATTGCCCGCAATGATGTCCAAATCTCCATCCTGATCAATATCGGCAAGTAATAACTTATTCCACCAGCCAGTGCTGGTTTGCAAAGTTTCAAAAGCGGTAGATCGGGTTAATTTTCCGTTCTCATTGGTAAATACTTCAATGCCAAGCCATTCTCCCGTAACAATCAAGTCAAGATCTTGGTCTTGATCTATATCCGCCCAATGAGCGTCGGTGATCATACCTAGGCGTTCCAGCTCAGGGGCTATTGACTGTGTTACTAGACTAAATTTTCCACCCTCATTAAGTAGCAATTGATTGACCGGGGGGATCGGATATTGCCCAGGGGAAACTCTTCCCCCAACGAATAAATCTTGATCTCCATCCTGGTCATAATCAGCGGCGGTCACGACAGAGCCTGCGGCGGCAAACATGGGCAGAATCGGCTGCTTAGAAAAATTGCCTCGCCCATCGTTGATATAGATCCGATCCATGAGTAGTTTGGAGTTATTTGAAAACTCGTAACTCCCACTCACCACGTATAAATCTTGGTCTCCATCTTGATCTGCATCAAAAAAACAAGCACCAACATCCTCTCTTTGTCGATCTCTGCGGAAATCAGGCACCTCCTTGTTGGTATACTTCCCTCTAGTAGAGCCAAGCAAGAGTTGCCCTGGCTGCGTATGCCCTCCACCAATAAAGAGATCCGTTATTCCATCTCCATTCACATCCGCTTTCGCGATAGCTGGTCCAGTTTGGGATAGCTTGTGCGGCAATAGGATTTGTTTTTCAAAGTCGTTGAAGCTGGGGTCTAGATGTACATAATCACTTGAAAGCTTCTCAAGTAGAGCGGATTGTCCGGCAAGCTCTTTCCTTTCCGCGCTGTCGGCTTCACTTGCGTACTTGATACTCAGGGTTTGATTGGCTTGTACATCCTGCAATTCCTGCACCCTACCATCCGGCCACCGCACTTCAATTCTCGCTATGTTTTCTTGATCACCCAGCCCAAAATAGAGGCGATTTCCCACCGCAGAGAGAAATCCCCGCGTATTGATCAGTTGTCTGCTTATCTGTTTGTCATCGGCTTGTTGAATGACAACCATTGCTCCCACCCCGCTAGGATTCGCGGGAGGTCCCTCCAAATGGACGGCGAGGTAATTCCCCGTCTCTTGCTCTATAGCATTGTTCTTTAGTATGGTGGCAGCTTCGTTGATATTATTGATCACCAATTCTAAATCTCCATCATTATCTAAATCGGCATACACCGCACCATTTGAAAAAGTAGGGATAGAATCCGTCCAAGTAGCCGACATATTTTCAAAACTCAAGTCTCCGCGATTCCGAAAAATGTAATTCGCTAGTTTTTGTTGTGGTAACATTTGGGTAAAAGCCAAGAAATCTTCATCAGTAGGTCGGCGATTATTTTCTCTCAGTTGTTTAATTATCTGATTATTGGCATCGCGATCAATCACATCCCGAAAAACGCCATTGGTCACATAGATATCATTGTATCCATCCAGATCGAAATCTGCCAATAGGCAAGACCAACTCCAGTCCGTATTGGCTACCCCTGCTAAGTTGGCAATTTCTCGAAAACTGCCATTCCCATTGTTGAGTTGCAGCATATTGTGCATATACTGATAATGGTGATCCTTTTCCACCATCTTAGCAAACCGATCCAAAGAGGTCATGGCCATTGTCGTCTTAGATCGTACATAATCCTCTGGGTTCATATCTAAGGCGAAAAGGTCCAGCAAACCATCATTATTCAGATCGGCGTAATCACTTCCCATGCTATTAAAAGACATATGCTTCAACAACTCATTGCGGCCCTCTCTGAAAGTCCCGTCTCCATTATTTAGATAAGCGAAATCAGGAATCCGAAAGTCATTACAAACGTAGATATCTAACCACCCATCTTGGTTGAGGTCTCCAATCTGAGGGTTTAGCCCAAAGCCAATATCTGGCAGGATACCTGCTGCAACGGAAACATCCGTAAAGTGCCCCGCTCCATCATTTTGATACAGGCGATCAAAGCCTTTCAAAGCCTGAGTTTGAGGGTCGTTAGGTACCTGGCTTAGATCAATAATTTCAGCTGCTTTATCGACAAAATCAGGTGCATTGGCAATAAAGGCATCTAGGTCTCCATCCTGATCATAGTCAAAAAAAGTGGCATTAATTCCACGGTTATCATCTGCTAAACCGTACTTACTTGCTTCTTCTTTAAAGCTTATCATCGATACCCCTTCCGCTTCCACATCAGCAGTTCCCTGGTTGATGAAGAGCATATTAGCAAAACGACCTCCTTCTGCATTCGCTCCGCCTCGCGTCACGTAAATATCCAACCAACCATCGGCATTCACATCTACCACTGTCACGCCTGCATCGAAACCATCCCGTTGCTCAATACCAGCGGCTTCGGTAGCATCCAGAAATTGCAACGCCCCCTTATTCAGGTACAATTTATTATCCGTAGTATTAGCCGTAAAGAACAAATCGACATTTCCATCCCGATTAAAATCAGCAGCAGCAACACCTCCTCCAATGTAGGAATACATGTATTTGTAGTAGTTGGAATTCTTCGTTTCTACGAGTTTATTTTGAAATTCAATCCCCGTTTTTTTGGAAAGCAGTTTGGTAAACAACTGACCTTCGGAATCCGAAGTGGAGTGAACGGTATCAGACGAAGTGCTAGCCGGGGAATCTTGGCAGGAATACACGATTACCAGCAATAGTAGACAGAGTCCCCACAATGAAATGTACCCTGATTTTCTCGTCATAGGTAGTCTAGGATATATAATTTAATAAAACGGTGAAGGCCATTGGTAGAAGCCTTCACCGTTAAATCTAACACTAATTATCTAAAGGAATTAGTTGCATCCATCCAAATTCGGTAACTGAGTGACTTCATCAGGTGGAAACGGATGGAAGTAGTTATCCGTACCCAAAGACCCCAAAATGGGATTTGATGCTTCCGTCAAAGGTACCGGTGTGGCATTGCCAGCAGCATCGAAGGCAGTACCAATAGATTTTTGGGGATTTCGATTACCAAGCGCTTCTTCCACTCTTTCCATACGCACTAGATCATACCAACGCATGTATTCGCCCGCAAATTCCCATTTTCGTTCAGTATACGCTAGTTCTGCCAAATCTCCGGAGGTCAGATCCACATCAGGATCAGGTGTATCCACAGGCAGGCCTTCAGAGCGTCTGCGCACCATATTCAAGGCTTCCCAGGCGTCGGCCGTGGCATTACCCGCCCTTCCTGAGGCTTCGGCATACGTCAACAGTACCTCAGCATATCGCATAATGTAATCACTTCGAGAGTTTTGGAAACCATTGAAGATATTGTCCTCAAAAGGTCCCGTTATCTTCTGGAATACTGGGTTTTGCTGATCTTTGAACTCGGTCCAAGGAATGAAACTAGCCGCTCCAGCCACATTGGGCGTGACCCTGCCAGCATCATCCAATGGAATCTCGGTATGATAGGTCACTTCCTTTCTGTACCCTTCTGGGAAATCCTCAAAAAAGCGAATCTCGGCAAAGGATTCTTGCCAGCCACCAAAGTCTCCTGGCAAGCCTAATTTACCGGTCTTTCTATTTCCTAGTCCACAAGGCTGGCAATGTGCCAAGGTAAAGACACCTTCGGTATTTTGGGAACCGGCCAAAGTATATAGCGTCGCCATGTCTGGGACCAAAGCAAAGCCATGGGAACCCGCATTATCGATCACCTGCTTGGCGCTGGAAGCGGCGTCTGCATATTTGCCGTTGTCCTTCACCGGATAACCTGCCCAATGCATGTACAACCTAGCCAACATAGCTCTGGCTGATCCAGCATTTGGACGAGTTCCGCCTAGCGTACTAATTACAGGTAACATAGACTCTGCCTTCATGAGATCGCTTTCGATCTGCTGGTATACTTCTACCTGCGTGGCACATCCGATTTCAAGATCCGGAACTATTCCAAGTACTAACGGAATACTACCGTGGATACGGGTCATGTGAAAAAATAGGTAGCCTCTAATAAAATAGGCTTCGCCCACTAGTTGATCCTGTGCAGTACGATCGGGCAAATCGGTTTCAGCTGCATTTACCAATACCGTATTCGCCGCTCTGATAGCCCGATAAACGCCACTCCAGGTATTGCGAGTCCTTGCATTCCCTAGACTTACTGATCGCTGATCATACTCTCTAAAGTCAGCCTTATTACTGGCTCTGTGTGTAGTGAGGTCATCTCCTCCCCAGGCACTAACCCAAGCGGTCGTCATCCTAAGCGCTGCCCACATTCTATTGTAAGCACCCGTTACCGCTAGCTCCAACTCTGCCTGGCTTTCATATGGTAACACTGCGAGTTGGGACCTTCCCGGATCTTCATCCAAGTCAAATGCCGAATCGCAGGCCGAGAAAGTCATACAAAATGCTAAACCCGCAAAAATGGCAACGTAGGCCTTGGCGGATTTGAATATATTTCTTGTATTCATGTTTTTAAATTTTAGTACTTCAGATTGGATATTCACTAAAATCCTAGCTTAGCACCAAAGGTATAAGTACGTGGATTAGGATAAGCTCCAATATTGATTCCCACTCCTACGTCCTCTGTACCTTGATTGGATTTCCTAGAGGAAAGTTCCGGGTCGTAGCCAGAGTAATCTGTAATTAAAAGCAGGTTCTGACCGCCAGCATAAAGCGTCAGGGTCATATTATTTGACTTTGACAAATTATCCAGGGTGTAGCTAAGGTTTAAGTTGCTCAATCGGATAAAGTCTCCCTTTTCAATATAGCGGGAAGAATTGTAGAATTGAACAGTAGCTGGAATATCTGTTTCGTTTTGAGGTGTCCATTGATTTACCTGATCTGCTGCCATGAAACTTCTAGAGTCACCAGCTCCACCGGTGATCATAGCCTGCTGGATGTTGTACACGTCAAACCCATGTACCCCTTGGAAGAAGAGATTCAGGTTCCAATTTTGATAAGAAAGGTTGGTGCTAAAGCCCCAAGTTAGATCCGGCGTACCATTTCCGATAGCGCCAAAGACGATCTCGCCTTCTGCATCTCTTAGGTATTTAGGATCTCCAGGTTTTCTACCAAGAGCTTCCGCTTGAGCCGCTTCCGAGGATTTCCAAGTTCCTAGGAAAGTAGATCCCTGAAACTGTCCAAGAGGTTCGCCTACTTCAATGAGGTTTAGTACCCGACTCTGTCCTCCAGGAGAAGTGAAAAGTCCATTGATTTGCTCTAGATCATTGTACAGTTTAGTTACTTCGTTTCTCACATAAGAAAGATTGAAGTTGAAGTCCCAATCAAAGTTCTGCGTATTGATAATGGTATAGCCGAAACCTAGATCCACACCTATATTCTGTACTTCTCCAACATTTCGGTTGATAACACCGCCGCCAAATGTGGTCGGAACCGGTGTCGCCAGAAGAAGATCCGTCGTGTTTTTCTGGTAAACCTCGAACGTGACATTACCTCTCCCTTCTAAAATCCCGACATCGATACCGACATTGGTCTGCGTGGTTGTTTCCCAGGTAAGGTCTGCACTTTCGTAGCTAGTTAACTCCGTACCTGTAGAAGCAGAGGCAAAGTCATAAGCAAAAGATCGGAAACCCAATCCCCCGAAGGTACTATATGGGCCAACGTTCTGGTTACCCACCTGTCCCCAACCTAGTCTCAGCTTTAAGCTACTGATGGTATTAGAGTTCTCAACCCAATCGTTGAGGCTATACGCCAAAGCTACCGATGGGAAGAAACCCCATCTCTGATCCTTTCTAAATACGGACGTACCATCATATCGGCCAGTGGCAGTAACATATAAGTTGTCAGCCAAGATGTATTCGGCCCGTAACATAAAGGAAGAAAGTTCTCTCTCAGAGAAGTTGTTCACCACCGTCTGACCTGCGTTCGGCGCCAATTCTGCAAAGTAGAATCCGCGATCTAAACTCAAATCATTGGCATTGTATCCGTTCAGGACACTCTGTGAATTGATGTATTCCTGTACACCCGTCAATTTAATATCATGAACGCCAAATTCCTTTCGCCAGGTCAAGATATTACTAAGCTGGTAGTTGTTGAATTTATTATTACGGAAGGAGGTATGTGGTAGAAAGTCATCTCCTACTTCAACATCATAAATTTGGCTGTTGAAGTTGTTGAGTTGGGTTCCCGCCGTTAAGGTGTAGGTAAATTGGTCCGAAATGCGCCAATTTACATTAAGGGCGGAACTCAAGCGCTCATCGATAATACGAGCGTCACTTTCGTTTAAGGTACGAACAACATTATCATTCAAGGAGGCAATTCCCTTGATAGATCTTAGGTTGTAATTCCCATTAGCGTCAAAAATAGGAGTAGTAGGGTCCCAAGTCAGTGCCTTTGCTACCAAACTACCTTGCCCATTACCAGCGAAGGAAAAGTCATTTTGTCGCTCCCCTCTATTGGCATATAAGTTTAGGCCAACCGTTAAGTTACTGTTGATGTTGGCTTCCAGGTTTGAGCGCAATTGAAGCTGCTCATAGCCAGTAGTAATCACGATCCCTTCTTGGTCTCGGTAACTCCCCGAAACAAAGTACTTCAAATTACCCTCGGAGCCACTTGCTGAGACTTGTAGGTTGTTGCTGATTCCAGTTCTAAAAATCTCTTTTTGGTAGTTGGTTCCTCCGTTGCTGGCCAGCGCAGAGATCTCCGCATCCGTAAAGTTTGGATTACCACCAGCATTGATCCTTCTCAGGTTCTCCAAGCGAGCAAATTCCGCAGGACTGTCAGCTAGGGTGGGGAGAAACGATGGGATTTCGGAAATAGCGGTAAAGAAGTCCACATTGATTCTTCCTTGACCGGAACCTTTTTTAGTGGTAACGATGATTACCCCATTTGACCCCCTTACACCATAAATGGCAGTAGCGGAAGCATCTTTCAAGACATCTATGGTCTCAATGTCATTGGGATTCAGGGTACCCAGGTCTCCGCCTTGCACGCCGTCTACTACGATGAGCGGAGCATTGTTACCCGTAATAGAGTTTACCCCTCTAATCCGTACTTTGAAATTTGAGCCAGGTTGGCCATTGGCTTTTGCTACTGTAACTCCCGCAGCTCTTCCCTGTAAGGCATCTTCCAATCGAGTGAGGGGTTGATTTTCAAATGCTTCAGCCGTGACCGTAGAAACGGCTCCCGTTACATCGCTCTTTTTGACGGTACCGTAGCCAATAACGACGATTTCATCTAATACAGCCGTAGAGCCAGCCAAATTTATATCTAGGATAGTTCTTCCAGCAAGGGCTACCTCCTGTGTTTCATATCCTGTGTAAGAAAAAGTAAGGGTGGAATTAGCATCAGGCACGGACAGGGAATACTTCCCGTCAATGTCAGTGACTGTACCAGTACTAGTGCCCTTAATCACTACGTTTACTCCAATTAGCGGAGTGCTATCTTCCGCATCTGTGATCGTACCTGATACCTGTACCTGCGCTAAGGCCATATTCATACATGGCAGGAACAAAAATACCAGCCACCACTGTTTTGGAAGGCTTAAAAAATGTTTCATTAACCTGTGATTTTAGTTAACAATCTGAATTTGACAGCAACTACCGCAAGCCCTATGGCTCACAGCAAAATATTGATAGTCAATTAAATGCAATTAAATTCTTCTTTTAATTAAGACATACAATTAACAGGTCGCCAAAGGTGCATTCACCCTTGCAACCAAGATGTTGTACAATCCAATACAAGTATTCTACTGATAGATAAAAGAAGGACTAGTTCGCGCCCAACAGCACCCTTGGAATTCTCTTTTCGTCGGTAACTTCTAGTAATAGTAAGAAAGGGGGTCCATCAAATAAATCACTTCCTCAGTTGCTGTACCTACCCTGCCAAGAAAGCATTGTAGCATCCACAGCCCCTCACTCTACAAAAAAAGTAGATTCTGGAAGTTAATTGTTGTCTTATTTTACCCTGCTTCTCCACTATATTACCCTATTCATAAATTAAAGTTTGGCCTTTAATTTCATTAAAATGCGGCCTTCATTTACCTAATGGCAGTAGCAATACATCTGAAAATGAAAAAGCAAATCTTGGAGAAACATCAAGGGCATGCCGGATGAGCGGCTAATGACGATTCATCACGTCATGGTATTAAATTAGAGTTGATCTCATAAGTCCCCATTATTGCTTTGGGACGAGCTTAGGAAAACAGAAAAGATGCCAAAGTGATCAGGACAATAGGATGCATAATGCTGCCGATTTGTATGCTCCTTTACGTCTAAATTTGAAATCCAATGGAATTAAGGATATTCAAAATATCATGTAGCGATAAGTAGATCGCTAGCAATCCATTTACAAGAGCAAGTTGTTCTTGTTCTGTTGGCTTCTTTTTAGGTTACCTATCAATGGTCCCATTCATTTTGTTGAATTGTTACATTTCTGAAGATCATGATAATCTCTCTTCTTTACTAGAACAATACCACTGAAAATCGGCCTTGTATAGTTTTTTTCTAGTTTTAGTCTAGGTAATTGACGGTACCCTGGACCACCATATGTTTGGTTTTTCCTTATTTCTACCACATTTTGAAATAGTCCAACATCTAAAACACAAATAAAGATTCTATTTTAGTCATCTGCACATAGCAGCTCCGGTGTAGGTGCCCTGGAAATTCCCCTACCATCGCGGGCCTAGAGAGGCTCCTCAAGTAAGATCTTCCTCGCTCTCCAAGTGATCTAGGACCAATACAAGCCTTCGGGGCTCCCGACTGCACCCTCCCCCACCCTTCGTGAAACTCACAAAAAGGTCCTTTGCTTCTAAAAAGAGATGGGCTGACCTTGTCTAGTATCCTATCAAAAGTGAAATGGCATAGACTTCTACTAGACAAGTGGGGTAAAATAGACGGTGGCCGACTGCCCCCTGCTTATCGCTCGAATAAATAAAAGGACACGCGTTCCTTATTCCAGGGCTCGTCGATAGTATCGCCGATCGCCATGGAAAAATCGTGGCTCACGAGCTGCCATCCCTCCTTGTTCAGAGCTTGTACTTTGGCCAATATTGCTGTGTTATCATATCTACCTTTCAATGGAAGTTCTTCATAAGCCACCCCAGGAGTTTTGTACCGCTGCTTAAATCGTGGCTTGGCATTATCTGCAATAAAAGCTTGTTTTTTGCAAGTCCCATCCGCATGACTCTGCACTAAAAGCTGAATCCCATTCTCATAGGATACGACCAAGGTCATTATTTCCTTGGTTGGAGGATTTTTGCCAGCAAATCCAAAAATGGCTAGCAGGATGCATAAAGTCGGTAGGAAAAAGAGAAAGGGCTTTTGTCGAAAGGTTTTCATAGCTAAGGATTTTTCATTTTAAATAGTCTTCTAAGTTAGAAGAAACCCTGAGCTAGCTAGAGAACCTCTATGTTTTTAACAAAGGTTTTGCACTTAAGATGTCGGTGAGAAGATGAGCGCGAAAGTATGTTAATGCATTTTAAGGAGAAGGAATAAGCAAGGCGGGTTTGAGTGCGATGTTGTTGTCTGTAATTTTTGTTGTATCAACAAGTTGCTTTTCCTTCAATAACTTCATTCCCACGACGTAGGCTTTGGCGTTATTCACAGCATCTACCGCCAATAAACGTCCAGCCCGGAAGTACCAGATGGAAAAGCAGTTCTCTTTATCTTTTTCTTTTCTAAGCAAAGCCTCATCGTACCCCTTGAAGAGTCCAACCGTTTGTAATTTAACATCGTATTGATCAGACCAAAACCAGGGTAAGGCCTGGTATTCGGTTCTTCTTCCGCAAATGTTAGCAGCAGCCACTTTGGCTTGATCCACGGCATTTTGGACGGACTCCAGTCGAACATAGGTTTCGTAGGTTGAATTATAGTGGTAACTACAGTCTCCTATGGCGTAAATGTATGGATCACTGGTGCAAGTAGCAGCATCTACCTTGATTCCGTTTTCAATTGTCAAGCCTGCTTTTCCGGCCAATTCCGTGTTAACGCAAATCCCAACTCCAAGCACGATTAGGTCAGCCTCTTTAGTAGTACCATCAGCACATTCCACCTGGACGTGACCCTCTTTCGTGCGGACTGCAATAACATCCTTGCCCGTATAGATATGAACGCCCTTGTCTTCATGCAATTGCTGGAAAAAGTGAGACATTGCCGGAGCTGTGACCCTGGCCAGAATACGCTCTTCTCGTTCCAGTACTTGCACCTTGGCTCCTAGCTTGGATAAGGAAGCGGCAAGCTCAAGACCAATATATCCCCCCCCAATGATCAAGACACGCTTTGAGTCACTGCTGTCCAGCGATTCCCGGATTTGATGAATATCTGATGCTTGACGCAAAGTAAAAACCGGGTCAACCTTGTCCAGTCCAGGTATAGGAGGTATCAAGGCGCGCGCTCCAGTTGCTATGACTAGTTGATCATAAGAGAAGCACTGACCATCAGTACAGTTCACTTGCTTTCCCTCTCGGTCGATGGCGGATACGCTAGCACAGATACGTTCGATATTTTGTTTCTGATACACCTCAACGGGTCGCAAGGCTATCTTTTCGATGCCCCCTTCCTCTGTGAGAAAGGTTTTGGATAAGGGGGGGCGATGATAGGGAAGATGTGGGTCCGAATCAATGAGTAATATGCGGCCCTCCCAGCCTTCGCGCCGCAAGGCAAAAGCACAATTGACCCCAGCATGGCTAGCTCCGATAATAACACAACATTGTTTTTTCGTTTGCTTTGCTGTCATCTGTAGAGGTCTTTACTTCGCCACCCGCAAAATCAATCCATCCAGCGCTTCACTAATCGTGAGCTGGCAAGATAGTCGGCTGAATTCATTCACATTATCATCCAATTCTAGCATATCTTTTTCAATTTCGCTAGCTTCCCCCGTTCGGTCTATAAATTGCTCATCCACATGTACATGACAGGTAGCACATGAGCATACGCCGCCACAGTCCCCGTCAATTCCTTGAATATTGTTTTGAACTGCTAGTTCCATAACGGAGCCGCTGCTCCCTTCTACGGTAGTAGTTTCACCATCACTGGTTATAAAAGTAATCTTTGCCATATTAGTCTTGCTTTAGGAATGTCAATTGAATGTTACTTGAATGCTATGAAAGCCCACCTTACGATCAAAAGGCCCCAGGTCTTCGATATTCTCTTCGGTTCCGACGATATCAATGGAACTCACTTTTTCTGCTAGCGAATGGAGTAATATTTTCATTATCTGTCGGGTATGGGTGGCTCCTAAGCACTTGTGATGGCCAAAACCAAAACTCAGGTGAGGATTAAGTTTACGATCGAGAACCACTTCATTGGGTTTTTCGAAAACAGCTGCATCCCTATTTGCTGAAGCCCAGCATAGGGAAATACGGCTGTCGGCCTGTACCGCATGTTCACATACCTGGGTATCTTCCGTTGCGACTCGCCCCATCTGCGTCAATGGAGCGAAATAGCGAATTAACTCTTCCACTGCCTTACCCATAATCTCTGGTTCCGCTTTCAATCGTTGCAGGGATTCCGGATGCTCCGCAAAGTAGGCAATGGAGTTGGTTACGGCATTAATCACCGTATCTCGTCCACCCGCGAAAGTCAAAATCATTACTCCTTTTACCTCCTCACGTGTCAATTTCTTACCATCTACTTCGGATCGCAACAAGACAGAATATAGATCCTCGCCCGGATATTCTAGGGCTTGATCAATCTGTTCGTCAATGTAGTCATACAAGATTGCAGCCTTGTCGCCATCTAAGGCCTCCCCTTCACTCCGAAAAACGTGCGTACCCCAAGAGATCCAAGTTTCAGACTCCGCAAAGGGAATGTTTAGCAATAAAGTCAGGGCTCTGGATTGAAGAGGAAGTGAGAATTCGCTAACCACTTCGACCGTACCTCTGCCCATTACCTCCTCTATCAAGGCGTCAATTTGTAGCTTTAGTTCTGCTTGATAAGCTGGATCTAGCGGGCGCCTAAACCATTGTTCGACTACCGCACGGTATTGACCATGCGCCGGTGGATCCAACTCAAAGGGGATTTGTCGTGTTTTCCGAATATTTACTTCAGAAGGCACTACAATTCGCCCAGGTTCTGCTCCAGATTGAAACTTCTGCCATTGATGAGCACATTTTCTGACATCCTTATGTCGAAGGACCATCACTACGGGATCATCTTGGTCATTCATTTGCCCCAGGCCTTTTTCTAGGCGAGCTTTTTCGAAAGGATCTGGTAAGGCGCTTTTTTTCATGCTGAAGTGTCTTTGTGGTAATCCGTGTTGTAATGTTATCTACAAAATTCGGCTGAATGTGCGGGCTTTGAAAGACCTTTTTTGATCAATAAGTAAACTATTTTGTCGCTTCTTTGGATTTCCTTTCGGTATTAATACAGAATAGTGTATTTCCCCAACAAGTGTGATAAGTTATAGAACGGTGAGATTTCAGTTCAGCTGTTCCATTTCCTGTAAAAAAGTCGCTAGTTCCTCCTCCTTCTGCGTACCCACACAGTACCTCCTCCCATTCCTTAGCTCCAAAGCCAAGCCGGTCTTTCCCTTAGTATTGTACACCGTACCATATTTTGTCCCCATACGTATCCCCCAGCCACCAACAAAACCATAATCAACGATTTGGTAGGTCTTGACTTCACTCCAATGGATTTCCCGTTTCGCTAATGGGAAAAAATTTATACTAATGGTTCTGGAATCAATCTCGGTAACCAGCCTAAGCATCCAAAAGCCGTAATCAAAAGCGAGCATGCCTAGCAAGAAGATGAGCAAGCCGGTATCTGACATCGGGTTGTCCCCAAAGGTTTGTCCGAAAACGATTTGTCGTAGTACCCCATAAATGGGGATTAGGGTAATCCCAATTAGTAGGGCCCAGAGCCACCATTGAGTGAAGCGTTGTACTTCTTTGAATGTTCGATCCATACCAGCAATTTATAAATTCCTTGCTCTTTGTCCAGAAAAGGAACAGGAGAGTCGGTGATTATCTTCCATTCTATCTAATTTACGATATAAATCAGTGCAAAGCCAAAATCAAGTATCATGAAGAGCTTACCTTACCTTTCCCTTGTCTATCTAGTTTATCTCACACTCGGTCTTTCTGCCTGCTCCTCCTCAGGGGACGAAGTGCCTCTCGCCCACCCAAACGTACTGTTTATTTCAATTGATGACCTCAACGATTGGGTATCGCCTCTTTCTGGCCACCCGCAGACAGTAACACCACATCTAGCAAAGTTTGCAGAAGAAGCGGTCAACTTTTCAAGGAACTACTGCCCGAGTCCAGGCTGCAATCCTTCCCGCTCCGCTTTACTCACGGGCTTACACACTTACACCTCCGGCATGTACTCCAACTACCAGGAGTGGCGCAAGGTTCCAAAACTCCAAGCGGTCAAAACCATCGGCCAACATTTCAGGGAGAATGGCTATTACACCGCTGGGGCAGGAAAGATTTTCCATTATACCCAGGTCGATACCTTGGGCTGGGATGCTTATTTCCCAAGTATCAAAAAACCTATGCCTGACGATAACTTTCCTACAACTAGACCAGCGAATATGCCTCGATTCAAATACATGTACGGCATGTTTGACTGGGCGGGCTTGCCCATTTCCGATGAGGAAACGGGGGATTTTTCCAGTGTAAACTACATTTCGGAGCAATTGAACAAGAAACACGATCAGCCCTTCTTCCTCGCTTGTGGGATCTATCGGCCCCACGTCCCTTGGTACGTGCCACAAAAGTATTTCGATCGATTTCCTTTGGAAGATATACAGCTCCCGAAGACGATGGATGCGGACACCAATGATTTAGGAAATGTTGCGAAAGAACTAATCAGTCGGGGCGGGAATTACCATAAACATGTGATAGAAGCAGGAGAATGGAAAAAAGCCATTCAAGGCTACCTAGCCTCGGTATCCTTTGCCGACGAAATGGTGGGCCGTTTACTAGATAAGCTGGCCAATAGCCCCTATGCCGATAATACCATTGTGGTGCTTTGGTCAGACCATGGTTGGCAGCTTGGAGAAAAAATGCATTGGCGGAAATTTGCCCTTTGGGAAAACGTGATTCGTACGCTTATGATGTTCAAGGTGCCGAAAGGTATAGAACAGATGCCTGCCGGCTCTATGAATGGCAAAAGCACTGCCAATTTGACTTCGCTTATGGATATTTACCCCACCCTCGTTGATCTCTGTCAATTGCCTCCCCGCGCTGATTTTGATGGCCGATCTCTGCGCCCTATCCTGGAAAACCCGGATACCATCCTTCAGCGCCCGATCATTACTACCTACGACTATGGAAGTTATTCGATCCGTTATGACAAATGGCATTACATCCGCTACATTGACGACTCAGAAGAACTATATGACTTATCAGAAGACCCAGAAGAATGGCATAACCTTGCGATCAGAGCGGAGTTCAATACGATCAAGCAGGAACTAGCCCAACATATCCCGACCAACCCGATTGATCTACCGGAGGTCTCCTTGATTGACTTACAAGAGCACCATGTCCCGCCCTTCAAATCAAAGGCCTATTTCTTTAGCCAAGAGCGTAAGGACTGGATGCAGCGCTTTGAAGAAGTAGCCAAATAAGCAGGCTTA
>JAHQWA010000116.1 GCA_019634045.1 Saprospiraceae bacterium | reverse complement strand
GACAAAGAAGTGGCTAGGCTCTCATTTGCCTTTTGCTTCCCCATTAAACGAATTCCCATCAAGTGGTGAACGAGCAATAGCAGAAAGCTAAGCACTAGTAGTGTATTTAGCCACCATGGCTTCTGATGACCATCAAAGGCATCATAAAACAGTAGTAGAAATAAGCCCCAACCGACTGCCTCAATGATCAAAACAATGCGTGATCGCACCAATCCAGGATGCTTTCCATTACGTACTAAATCTTGCATCCGCTCCAATGATAAGGTCGGTTCAGTCTGGTTTTGCCAATCGGCCTTTAATTTGTCTACATCCATTATTTCTAGCTTAAAAGTGATTTCAATTTATTTTTTATTCGATGAATACGAGCTCCAACGTTGGAGGGTGTGATCCCGATAATCTGCGCGATCTGCTCGTAGGTCATATCATCTAGGTACAGGGATAGAATGGCTCTATCCACTTCCTTCAGTTTTTTCATTGCCTTCAATAGGCGTCCCATCTGCTCACTAGATTCTTCTTGGTTTCCCATTCTAGTCTGTGGCAGTTCAGCTGGAAAAAAGAGCGGTGGGCGGTTTTTCCGAAAGGTAGCCAAGGCTGTATTTAGGGCAATTCGATAGATCCAGGTGCTGATCTTCGCTCTTCGCTGAAAGGAGGGAAAAGCTTTCCAGAGATGGTATAAGATCTCTTGAAACAGGTCTTCTCGATCCGCATCGGTATCTCGATAGAGTCGGCACACCTTATGCAATATGGCTTGGTGCCGATCTAATATTTTCAGGAATTCTTCTTCCATCAATCCTCTTTTTCAAAGCTAAAACTTCGGCCTCGGCCCTCGGCTTTCAATCCACTAATCTGATTTCCTTTTCCCGCCTGGAAGCTAAAGGAAATTCCGACCTTCTCACCGTAAAACTCGTCTTTATTGGTCGGACTTAAAGGAAAAGGCGGGCGACCTTGCAATTGCGCATACAACTCCTCCTTATGTATAAAAACCCTCAATCGTTGTCCACCTGTAGTCGAGGCGTAGTTGCCAATATAGCTTTCCAGCGATTTTTCAGACACTTCCCATTCGGGAAGTGCTTTGGGTAATTCAAAAGGCAAGCCCAAGCTAATAGTCTCCACATTTTGCCAAATCATGTCAATGGGTAGGCCAGACACATTCGACAAAATGATGATGCTAAGGTCTTCTTCCGGATAAATGGCAGATATGGCGGAGCAGCCGAAGGTACCCCCTCCGTGAAAGTAAGCCAAGGGCTTTTCCCCCTCTTTGGCTCGAATAAACCAACCGAAACCATATTGGGCTCCCGCATGACGTTTAGCGATAAATTTATTTTTCGGACGCACTGCCTCGGCAATGTACCCCGGTGCATGCAACTTTTGCAAAATATACGTATTCCAACGGTTAAGATTCTCCGTACTACTGTACATATCTCCTCCCCCTTTCAAGCCTGAAAAATCGCGGTAAGGAGCAGCAATTAGCTGATGGCCAGGCAAAAGATGATATCCGGACGTAAGGCCCGATACAATCGTTTGGTTATTATAAAAGCCGGTGTTGTCCAACCCCAGCGGCTGGCCGACTTTCTCTCGCCACAAGCTGGATAGCGGCTGGTCATACACCTTTTCTAGTATAGCTGCTAGTAAAAAGTAAGCGGGGCTACTGTAAAGAAAATCTTCTCCTGGAGCAAACTGAATTTCCATCTTTCGGATGGCCTCTAAAATACTGGCTTTGGGGAGACTCAAGCGAGATCGAACGGTCCAATAATCCTCCATTCCTTTGTGATGGGGAATACCAGACGTATGTGTTAATAAATGCTGAATACTGATCTCATCCCAGCCTTTCCCAGCAAATTCATTCAGATAGGAACTGAGTTTCCCCTCTACTTTGACTTTACCTTCCTCCGCAGCCATCCCAATTAAATGGGCCGTAAAGGACTTCGAAATGGAGGCTACCCGAAACTGGTGATCCGTTACCATCTCGACATCTAATTCGATAGAGGCCTTTCCAAAAGCCTTGTGATAAAGCAATTTCCCTCCCTTTTGCACTAAGCATACCCCTTGAAACCCCAATCTCTCCTGCGTCGTTTCAAGATAGGCCTGCAACAGCTCTGGTACCTGCGTGGGGTTAGGCTGCCCTAGGCTCGGAGAACAACTAAGAAACCCTGCCATCACGATCAATAAAATATTCTTCATCTTGGATTTTGGCTCTATCAGTTGTGATTTCTGCCCATTTATTACAAGTCGATGCAAGTTTTTTCAAAAAGTTTGCGCTTAGACGAGCCAGAGTGCCGGATAAAACCTTTAACAAAAGGAATACCCGCTGAAATAAAATACAACTTACTCTTAACAGAGGTTAATCTTTCATTAATGCACAATAGGCACTGGAAGAAGCAAGTAGAAATCCTTATTTTACAGGGGCAGACCGTTCATGTTTGGTGATTGCTTTTGGAGGAGAAAAGTGTCATTTCCTGCCTGACCCTTAGGCAGGCTGCTACCAGCAAAAAAGCGCCAATTTTCCACCCTCAGGGTGATCCCCAAACATGAATTATGCAAATCAATCTACATTCTACATATGAAAAACGCACTGTTAATCTGCCTCCTATTGATGGGGCTAGGTACCTCTTGTACCATTGAAGACCGACTCGAACGAAAAGAAGATCGCTTACTGGGAACCTGGTATTTTGATCGAGCCTTTTACAAAGAAGATGGAGATCTCTTCCGCGACAACGTCATCAATGAATTTGAAGGTGACCTCATCACCTTCTTTGATGACTATACCGCACTTTACGAGGATTACTCGCTCAACGCCGCCTTTGATGGTGGATGGGAAATGTTCGCAGATCGCGGTTCTACGATGGCGATGATGATGTGGAGTTTTTTCTGGACATGGATTTCTATGATTATGTCAACAATGAAGACTTTGCCTACTACTCCCGCGTCACCTATCTCACCCGCAATCGGCTTAATGTTAGGGTCAACCTTAGAAATGGCTTTTACACCTTCAAGTTGAGGCGTTAAAAGGAGAAAAGGCTTGTTCTTTCCGCATTTCTGATTTCGAGAATGTCGCTATTGGAACAATTCCTTGGCAAAAGAGAGCAGAAGGCTTTCAAAACCTAAATTGCTTTGTACATTGCTTTTAGTATGAAAGCCTTCTATCTCCCATTCCTATTATTACTTCTCGCCATTGCCCAACCTGGCTTCGCGCAATTCCACACCAATAGCAATGCCCGGAAACTACCTAACAATTGTTTCGAGCTAACCTCCGACGCTTTCGATCAGAAAGGGACACTATGGACCTTGGAGACAATAGATTTTAATCAGCCCTTCGATACCATAGTTTGGATCATGCCGGGAGCGGTTGATGCTGGTGGTGAAGGGATGGTTTTCGCTTTTCATACGGGTATTATTTCCCTGGGTAGTTATGACGGACATTTGGCCTACGAGAACCTACCATCTATTCTGGGGATTGAAATTGACACCCGCAGCAATCCCGAACATGGAGACCCCGAGTATGACCATATGGCCCTGACCAGGAACGGCGAAATCAACCACCTGAGTAGTGACAACTTAGTAGGCCCTGTGCCGCTCTCTCCTGCACGTGACAATGTGGAAGATGGCAATTTCCACAGCCTCCGGATTCGCTGGCGTCCCCCCAATAGCCTTGGTATTTATTGGGATTGCAATCTATTGATCAGCTATTCAGGTCTTATCGTAGATGAAGTTTTTGGAGGAAATCCTATTGTCCGATGGGGTATGACAGCAGGAACTAGTGCTTCCGCTCAGAATAGACAAGTGCTTTGCTTAAGTGGGCAGCCCTTGAACGAACTTATGGATCGCACGATTTGTCCCGGTGGCCAAACGCAGCTCAACACAAGCTTTCTCGCCGAAACCTATCGTTGGCGTCCAGCCGCCGGTCTTGATAATGCTACTATTCGCAACCCCATTGCGGAACCTGATACCACGACCACCTACTATTTGCAAGCAACGGATGATTGCGGGCAGCACTTCGCGGATACCGTTACTGTATTTGTGGAAGGAGAGTCTATAGCGCTAGACTTTCCGACTGACACCACCATCTGCGATGCTGCCAACTATCTCATTGATGCCACGATCCCTGGTGCTTCCTATCTATGGTCAGATGGATCGACCAACAGCCAACTCAATGTCACGGCCACTGGCACCTACACGCTAAGTATCCAAACGGCGGCCTGCGAAGCCTTTTATAGTCAACAAGTGAACTTCGGCAGCCCACCAAAACCCAATCTTCCAACGGACACTTTGATATGTGAAGGAAGTAATCCCGCCTTAGATGCCACCGTTCCGCTTGGCAACTACCTTTGGAATGATGGAAGCTCCACATCTACTTTAGCCATATCTTCCTCAGGTACTTATAGTGTTACCATTTCCAATGCATGTGGCAACAGCACAGCCTCCACCCAGGTGCGACTGCAATCCTGCGATACCCAGCTCTACATCCCAACGGCATTCTCGCCAAATGGTGATGGCATAAACGATCAATTCCTGTTACAATCACCGTTTTCTTTGGAAATTGAACAGTTCCAGATTTTTGATCGATGGGGCAACCAGGTCTTCAGCAGGAGTGGGTCATTCTTGCTGGACGAAACACAAGGATGGGATGGAACCTTTAGAGGGCGCCCCTTGCCAATAGGACCTTATATATACTTTTTGAAGCTGATCAAAATCGATGGGACGTCAGAAATAAAATCGGGAGAAATCAACATTATCCGTTAATTGACTATATTTAAGTATCTTTTGAAGCGCCGACTGCGTAATAAGAAAAGGGAGCTACATCGATTTTTTTTGATTTATGTGCGCTCATGGTCACCTATCTCTCCGATTTTCCCCTACCAAATAACTCCTGCTATACTTTGCAGGACATAAAGAGAATTTGGCCTGGTTGTGAATACTGGCATGCTACCTAAAGCTAAACCCGAATCATTTTTTACTTTTGGCCCGCTCACCTAGTGAGCCCTGAGCAACATAAGCATGAATAGTCTTTTAAATAGAATTATTTATTTCGGTATAGAGGAGGATACGCCCTTAGACGAAAGAATTAAACTCAAGGGCATCAACTCCATTAGCTTGGCGCTTTGCCCTGCTCTGCTATTTATCGTTATCCTAGAGAGCTTGAATCCAGCAGGCAGTCTCGCTTTTGTTGGGCTAATTGGCGGATACCTTGCCATTATAGCAGTGATTCTCTATCTAAATATTAAGCATCAATTCCAAGTCTCTTATAACTTAATTCTTTTTGCCGCGCCCTTTGGAGTCTTTGCGGAGATTGTACTATTTGGCAACTCTCTCCGTGCGGACATCGTTTTTATGATCCTGTTTGTGGCTGCTATATTTCTCCGACCGTCAAACAGAACCCTGACCGCGGCTTTCGTACTCTATACCTTACTTTTAGTAACTTCTCAGATATACCTTTACCACAACCCTCCGATTATTGAGTCTCAGCCTTACCTCATCACCGAATACACGGCCATGATTCTCACTTTCCTGACCGTAATTTTGATCATCAAGAATTATGAAACTGAAAAAGCAATAGAGCAAGAAAAAATGGAAACCCTCCTTAGGGAGTTAGCTGAAAAAAACCAGGAATTAGTACGTGTGAATCGGGATTTAGAGGATTTTACTTTTGCCACTTCGCATGACCTCAAGACCCCGATCCGTCTCTTGGTTAGTTTTAGTGACCTACTGCGTAGGAAAAAGGAATTACAGCAGGATAAAGAAACCCAGGAATATTTAGAGTTCATCAATGAGAATAGCCGGCATATGTATCAGCTCATTGATAATCTATTGTCCTATGCCCGGGTGAAAGATCACCCGCCCAAGAAGGAATGGGTAGATTTACAAGCACTCATTGAGGAGCTAGTGGAAGTATTGCAAAGAGCCGTCCCTGCCCTAGAAATAGAAATTCCGCAGAAGTTACCGCGAATACTGTCTCACTATGACACGCTTCGCTTGCTCTTTCATAATCTGCTGGAAAATGGGATAAAGTACAACACCAGCAAAACCGTGCAAATCCGTATTGTATACCAATATGAGCGGGGACAAATCTGCTTCAGGATTGCTGATAATGGGATTGGCATCGACAGTGTTTACAATGATTACATTTTCAAGATGTTTAAGCGCCTACACAACAGCAGTTCTTTTCCTGGAACAGGTATTGGTTTATCTACTTGTAAACGAATCTTGGAAGGATGGGGTGGTCAGATCAGTTTCGAATCACAGTTAGAAATCGGTACTACTTTTATCTTAAAATGGCCTGTAAAACGCAGCGCCTACCTCCCGGCCACGCCTCCTAAAATGGCCAATTCAACTAGGTAAAAGGGCTATTAACTAAAAATGTTAGCCCTATTGCGCAAGGAGACTATGGTATTTACCATAAATTCACCATCATTAAGGTCAAAACACCTGAACGATGGAAACTTCACCCTACCTCACCGATTCACATTGGTCAAGCTCGCGTAAATTGGGCTTTAGATTTCTCTTTCTGTATTTCTTCCTGTATTTATTTCCTTTCCCTCTGGGAAGCCTCCCTTACGTTGATATCGTTAGTACCTGGGTACAAAATGGTTGGAACGTACTCGTACCGTGGGTAGGTAAAGCAATCATGGGGATAGAAGAACCTATCAACACGGTCTTCAACGGAAGTGGAGATCGTACCTTTGACTATCTCCAGGTCTTCACATTTTTCTCCTTATCCCTAATCGGTAGCATTATTTGGACTTTGGCTGATCGTCAAAGGATCAATTATGAAAGGCTCAATCACGCACTTTGGATCTACGTACGGTACGGTTTGGCTATTTCCTTGATGGGCTATGGGTTTGCCAAAGTATTCAAGTCACAATTCCCGGAGCCCGGCTTTTTCCGCTTGCTGGAACCCTATGGAGATTCCTCACCAATGGGATTAGCCTGGACTTTCATGGGATACTCAAAAGCTTATAATTACTTTACCGGGATTGCCGAGCTACTGGCCGGATTGATGTTATTTCGTAAAACCTCCGCCTTAGGTGCTCTTATTACTATCGCCGTCCTGGCCAATGTGGTTATGATGAATTTTAGCTTTGATATTCCGGTCAAACTATATTCTGCTCATTTGTTATTAATGGCCATTTACGTACTAAGTCCGGATTTCCACAGAATTTGGAACTTCTTCACGCACAAAGAGGCTCCTGTAACCGCCCGACAATTCTTAATCTGGCCAGAGAAATATCATACTGCCCGACTGGTCATCAAAACATTATTCCTAGGATATATTCTATATAGTTCGATTGATAGTGGGCTGGAAGTACAAAAAAAATGGGGAGATAAAGCCCCCAAACCAGATATGTATGGATTGTATCAGGTGGACCAATTTGTCTTTAATGGTGACACGCTTCCTTCATTGACAACCGACACCACAAGATGGCAACACCTAGTGATCCAATGGGAAGGTCGTACGCATATCCAGATGATGAATGATAAATTCAGCCATTATAACCTAGAAAAGGATAGCACCAGCCAAAAACTCAGCATCTTCTCCCGACGCGACACCCTCAACAAGCACTACTTCACCTATGATTTTGTCGAAGGTGAAAGTTTACATCTACAGGGAACCTGGGGTAGCGATACACTTTCAGTCGAAATGAGTCGGCGCACCAAGGATGATTTCCTCTTGCTGAATCGGGGGTTTAATTGGATAAACGAATTCCCCTTTAATCGATAAATGGTAGAAACAGGGGTAGTCCACGGGATTGTCCCTGTTTCTGTCCACTTCCAATAGCCTGCCATGAACTATTTCACTCCTTTCTACTGTTGTAAAGTTTCGAGGAATCTCAAGAATTAAGTTCAGTAAAAGATATCGAAACAAGAATATGCAGGACTTGCAAATTGTAAAGGCAGAAAAAGCGGACTGCCCTACCCTCACCAAAATCAGTAAAGCAGCTAAAGCCTATTGGGGCTATGCCCAGGAATGGCTCGATCTTTGGGACGCTGATCTGACGATCACACCTCAATTGATGGAAAAAGACAGCATCTACAAATTAGTAGCGGGTAAAGAAGTCCTAGGCTTCTGTGTGATAGCTGAGCAAGGAGGAATATTGGAAATTGAACACCTGTGGATTCGCCCCCAGGATATCGGGAGAGGACTTGGCAAGTTGCTACTGCAAAAGGTACTTGATGAGGTAATCACCGAAAGCCACGTGACATTATCAGTGGTCGCAGACCCCAATGCCACGGGCTTCTATGAGAAATTTGGGTTAAAGACCGTAGAGTATATTCCTAGTCAACCGGAAGGTCGTCAATTGCCGCTTATGCAATTGCCGCTAAATGTGTAGCCAGCTCAAGTAGCTCGGCTTGTGTTGTGACCGTCTTGTCTTTGTTGTACCATTTCTGTAGTGTCACTGAAAATTCAGCATATGGGGGAGGATTAGGATCTGCCTTATACGCAT
>JAHQWA010000115.1 GCA_019634045.1 Saprospiraceae bacterium | reverse complement strand
GGCATCATCCTGTGTGCCGCCGAAGATGCGATAGGGCTCTTCTTGGTCGAGGGTGATGGTATAGAATTCGCCAGTTGGGATATTGTTGTGGTGTAACCAGGTTTTGCCGCGGTCATGGCTTACATATAAACCGCCATCATTCCCTAACATGAGGTGATCTGGGTTGCTGGGGTTGATCCATAGCTCGCAATGATCCAAGTGCAGCGTCTGCGCGATATTGGGGTTTAAATGGGTCACTTGCCCCGCTACCAAGTCAAAGTTTTTGCCGCCGTTGGCGCTATGGGCCATCCGAACCCCTAGACCGTATATTTCCTCATCATCCCGCGGGTTGACATAAATATCTGTGAAGTACCAGCCGATGCCTGGGAAAATGAGTAAATCCTCTTGATGCGTTTGGGCCCAATTCTTCCCTCCATCTTCCGTCTTGTACACTTGAGCTGACCGGCGCTTATTTAAATTAAGATTATCCATCAAGGCATATACCTTTTGCGGATTTGTGTAGGAAACTGCCAGTCCCGTACGGCCCTTTTTAGGACCTACTGGCATACCTTTATCCAATAGCTCCCAGGTCTCTCCTCCATCTATACTACCGTAAACCCCTGTTTTGGGTCCACTGAGGTCTGGATGATGTTCCCACATGGAGACGTAAACGAAGTTTGGATCGGAGGGAGCAATCACGATGTCATTGGCTCCTGTATTTTCATCGATGTATAGAACATGTTGCCAATTCTTCCCTCCATCTTCAGTTTTATAGAGCCCTCTATTTTCATTAGTAGACCAAAAATGGCCCAGGACTGCTACGAAAGCAATGTCCGGATTGGTGGGGTGAACGGCAATCTCTCCGATATGCCAGGAATCTTCTAGACCAAGATGTCGCCAAGATTCTCCGCCATCGTCGGAGCGATAGACGCCTACTCCAGGCATGGTATAGTTGCGTGCCTTTTTGAGACTTTCCCCGGTTCCTACGTAAATCACATCAGGATTCGAGGGGGCTAGAGCAATGTCTCCGATTCCCAGGGCGGCTTGATCTTCAAAGATGGGTTTCCAACTCAGGCCATTGTTGGTCGTTTTCCAGAGGTTGCCGGAGCCGAAGGCGGCGTACATGGTGCCGGGACGACTGGGGTGAGCCTGTACCGCTTCCACGCGAGCAGAGTTGGTGACTGGTCCTAGGAGTTCCCATTCCATATGGAAGTTTGTCTCCTGTTTGAGCTGTTGATACGCTTCAAATGATTGAAGTAGTGGAGAACTTGGAGATTGGCAGAAGATAGCGGTTAAGCTTACCAGAGCGCAGAGGATCAAGAGGAGTTTTTTCATGGTCTAGCATTGAGATGGGTTGAAAATAGCAATTCTCATTGGATAGTAGCGTATGAATTTAGCATGCAAATGGCTTGTGGTCATTACAACTCATGACCCTTACAGATAATGGATACTTCCAGCATGCTCGCATCAGTAGAGTAACTACTCCTACGGCTGGATTCCCAGTAGCGTTAAATGACTAGAGTGGGCAGCTACAGACTGGCGTATTTATGATCACATTATTTATAAGAAAAGAAGTGAGGAGATTTGAAGCCTTTGTCGAGAATTTCAGGTATATATAGGAGGTTAGATCACAACTGATAAGCTAAGACATGAAACTAGTACCTCCTACCAAATATCTTCAGTTACCCTTCGTGTTCGATCAAGAAAAGTTAGTCAAAGACCTGAGACAGCTGTTATTATCTGATTGGATTCCCCATTTTAACCAAGGAGGATATACCGGAGAATGGAATTCTCTTCCGCTATATGCCCCAGGAGGTAATCCCGATAATATCTTAGCGAATGGAGAAGGGATAGAGAAGGTTATAGCTACCCCAATACTGGGGCAATGCGAGTATTTCCAGCAAGTGATAGCCTACTTTTTGTGTCCATTTAGTTCGATACGATTATTACGACTTGCCCCAGCAGCACATATCAAACCACATCGAGACTATCAATCTGGATATGAGGATAATTTCTTTCGACTACATATTCCTATTCTCACAAATTCCGAAGTCAATTTTAGGCTGGATGGGCAGCGATTGAACATGCAGCCCGGCGAATGTTGGTATACGAATGTGAATTATGTGCATTCCGTTTCTAATGATGGCACATCGGACCGGGTACATCTGGTCATCGACGGGCAACGCAATGATTGGTCGGATGAGTTGTTTTTTTCTTTAGCCCCTAAAGAGAGCTTTTTGCAAAAGGAAGAGCAAGAATATGATCCTGCTACGATACGAATGATGATTGAGGAACTAAAGCGACAGGAAGGGGAGGGAGCTAAAGCATTGATCAAAGAACTTTCAAATTTCCCTAAAAAATCGGTTTGAACCCCCTCCGGAGCAATGCTTCTCTCGGTTTATGCACCTTCATCGCTCTGGCCGAAGGTTTTCTCCAATCCATTTTATAGCCAAGAATTTGGAAAGAGATCATGCCGGTAGTTCCATGGATATGAACATCTGCTACGTATCCTCTTTTGACCAAGCCAGTGGTAGTTTGATCCAAACTGTCCCAATCCACAGGCTGTCCAGTCCAACCTTCGTAAGGCGGTTCATAGCCGCCTTTGGTTTGATCAAAGGTGCCAATATCGATTAACAAGCCCGTGATGAAGTAAAGTAGATATAGAGCCCCTATGATCGCAAGAATCGTTTTTAAGGTAGCCATAGACAAGGTTTTTGGATGAGCAGTAATAGAGGGAATCAAATGCTTAGCGCTGAGAGAATCTTAGTCGCAACATACTTTGCCCACTCTCTTCGTGGAAGTACTCTTTTAGAAATTGAAAGCCATATCGATCATAAAAAGCCCTCCCAATGTGATTAGCCTTGAAGACCTCCACCTCTAGTATGGCATGCTGTTGAGCCACATGGTCCATCATTGCTTTCCCAAAGCCTTGGCTATGGAAGGTAGGGTCGAGGAATATAGCGCCGACTTCGTTTTGCATCATGGAAATGAAGCCAATCACCCTCTCCTCTGATACAGACACCCAACTTTCTGTATTGGGAAGATAAACATGGCGGATATTGTATTTTTCCTGTTCGATAAATGCTGGATCTAAGAAGGGGTGAGCAAGGCGGGAAGCCTTGGTCCAGACTTGGATGATGTCTTCTACATCGGTTGGTTGATAGGCTCGGATCATTTCTAAAATTTCAAGGTGTGATAGATAGGTGTATATCATTTATGGATGCAAAGGTAGGCCGAGTTCGGATCCGGAGCGTTCTAGTATACATACCAGTACCTATTTCTTAGCAGCTGGGTTTACATGCTCTTTCCAATATTGGCTTGGCGTTTTACCCATGTTTTTCTTAAAGAAGGTATTGAATGCGGTTTTAGAGTTAAAGCCACTTTCGAAGGCTAGGGCCAAAATCGTCATGTGGTGAAAGGCGGTATCTTTTACCTTGGCGGTAAAGGATTTTAGCCGATAGCCGTTTACGTATTCAGCAAAATTTTGATGGAAGCCACGATTCAGCAATTGAGAAAGTGCATTGGGGTGGAGGTCCAGTTTGGCTGCCAGTTCGCGTAGCGTTAAGCTTGGGTCGTGGTAGGGTTTTTCCTGCGTCATCAATTGCTCTACGCGTTGACTGTGCCGTTCAATCTCCTCTTCCGAAAGTAAGTTCTTTTTGTATTTCTGTTTGGGGCTATGATCCGAGGGGGAATCCCCAAGCACTAACTTGATTAGCGCTTGAAACTTCGGTTTGACTTGTAGGTTTTGTAATAAGGGTTCTCTACTCAACAATAGCAACATGGATGATCGGAGATGGGTGGCTTGTTCCATTCGATCCAAGGCTTTGTCATATTGATTTTGTGCGGCGTATGTATAAATGAGTAGTACTAAGGCTCTTTCTTTAGCTTCCGTTTGAGTAGCCTGCTCCAGTCTATGCATGCCTTCCTTCACTTTAGCTCCATCACCCAGTTGTGTATAGGCTAGTGTACTGATAAAAGCCCGAGAAAGATCAGCTTCGCTTGAGGAAGGTAAATTTTCGACCTTCTGCAAAGCTTTATCCGTCTGATTTTGTAGTAAGTATATCGCTGCCATCTGGACATGTGCGAACAAAAAATCGGGATCAAGGGCTATACATTTTTCAAAATAGTAAAGAGCTTCCTCGTACTTCTGCTGGAAATAATAAAGCGCTCCCATTTGATAGTGACTATTGGCGTCAAAGGGATTAAGCCGAAGGGCGACTTCCTGATAAGATTTGGCGGCTTTAAAATTACCTTGCATAACCAAGGCCAGTCCCATCAGCTGGTGGGCATCCGCATAGCTAGGGCGTCCTTGAATCGCATTGGCCAGTAAGCGACAAGCCTCTTCAAGTTTCCATTTTTGCCATAAGTAGACTTGTGCCAATTGAAACTGGGATTCGGGAAGGTCAGCATCTAATGTGAGGGCTTGATCAAGGTATTGTTTCCCTTGCTGGAATGCCTCCTCAACGGGCATGACACCTAGAGAACCCAGAAAGACATAGGCGGCATGCATTTCTAAATAAGGTAGTGGAAAATGTGGCGCTTTTTTAATGACCTGTTGGAGGAGTGAGATGGCCTTTTCTACATCCGGGCGGTTCAATTGCTTGATCAAGAAGCGAGCCTTGAGGTACAACTTATAGCTGGCAATCGGAACCTTGCTAGTCTCCAATAATTGATCATCGATATCAAAATGACCTAAGTGCTCGCGTAGTCTTTCGGCTATTTTTAGGCTGATCTCATCTTGTGCGGCGAGCATATCATCGAGCAAACAATCGAAGGATTCAGCCCAAACTTGAAAGCCGTCAGCGACATTGATCATTTGTACAGCAATACGAACTTTCTTTTGGAAAAAACGAATGCTACCCGTCAAAATCGCTGCTACTCCCAATTGTTTACCGATCTCCTGAAAGGAGGTCTTATGATCCTTGAAGGCAAAGGAGGATTGCGTGGCTATAACTTTAAGGCCCCGGATTTTTCCTAAAGCTTGTATAATCTCTTCCGTTGCCCCATCACAGAAATAATCATTTTCAGGCTTTGGACTCCTATTGGTGAAAGGTAAAACCGCGATGGATCTTTCAGCTATGGCATATTGCAGGCTTTGGCTCATTGGTCCATGGTTTGAAGCTTTATGGATCTGAAAAAATCACTTTTCAAGATAGAACTTTAAAGCTTTCTTGCTGCTTACTCGTCATGGAATTTATCAAACCCCTTCTGCTCAAGTCCAAAATGCTATCTTTGAATGGAGGCTGATCTTCAACAAAATTGAAGATACTCTAAACCAATTTTGTACCCTTATGCCGCAATCCGCTGAAACCTTAAGTAAGCCATCGCCAGAATCTGACTCCCGCTCTTTCCGCCAAATCCTGGCGATGGCCGCCTTGATCATTGCCGGGGAGACGGTGTTTTTGCTCCCATTTGTAGTCCCCCGCATCTTTCGTCCCACTGTCCTAGATGTTTTCGGGCTCAATAATTTGCAATTAGGGGTAGCTTTCTCCGTCTATGGAACCGTAGCGATGATTGCCTATTTTGCTGGAGGGCCTCTGGCGGATCGCTTTTCTGCTAGAAAGCTCATGGCCATCGCGCTGTTTACCACATCTCTAGGAGGCATACTGTTGGCCAGTACTCCGCCCTTGAATGTCCTCATGTGGCTTTATGGGTTTTGGGGACTGACGACGATACTACTCTTTTGGGCGGCACTGATTCGAGCTACTCGAGAATGGGGCGGAAATGATAGCCAAGGAAAAGCTTATGGTATCCTGGATGGCGGCAGGGGCTTGGTTGCAGCATTACTGGCCTCTATTTCAGTAGCCATTTTCTCTGCGCTTCTTCCCGTGGACCCTGCGGAGGCCACCTTAGCTCAACGAACCAGTGCATTGACTCAGATCATTTGGATCTTTACCGGTTTTGTAGTGTTTGCGGCTATGCTGGTCTGGTTTCTTGTTCCTGAGGGACAAGGGAGTCAAGCTGGATATACTCGGAAGAAATTGACCTTATCAGGCGTAAAGGCGGTAGTGCGCTTACCGGCAATCTGGTTCCAGGCGCTCATTGTGCTTTGTGCTTATGCTGCTTTTAAGGGAACGGATGATTTCTCCCTCTACGCCTATGATGCTTTTGGTTATGATGATGTAGCCGCTGCTCGCATAGGAACGGTGTCTTTTTGGGTAAGGCCATTTGCGGCCATTGCTGCTGGCTTACTGGGTGATCGGATCGGTCTGTCGAAAGTGGTATTATGGAGTTTCATTTTAATGATGTTGGGCAGTTTGGTCATTGCTTTTGGGTTCGTTCCTCCTGGTGTATATTGGCTCTTGGTTTTGACAGTGGCGGGCACCAGTTTAGGAATCTATGCTTTGAGGGGAATCTACTTTGCCCTTTTTCAAGAGGCCAATGTCCCCTTAGCCATTACGGGCAGTGCCGTCGGTTTGGTTTCTGTATTAGGTTTTACACCAGATATCTTCATGGGACCCATTATGGGTTATTTAATCGATCGTTCACCTGGAGGCTTAGGGCATCAACATGTGTTTGGTCTAATTGCTGGACTTGCCTTAGTAGGAGCCATAGCCACGCTGTTCTTTAGACGATTGACACAAAGAGAAAACCAACTGAGTTGATGGTGATCTAGTTACTGTTTTTTCTAAACTGGACCGGATTTGTCCTCGGAACTGCCAGGCGATTCGTCTTGTTTTTCCAATCGCTAGTCGATATGATGACTGGCGCAATTTCTTTTTTCATACCAAAGCGAGACTCGCCTGTTTAGTCCTGATGGTTAGCTTGAAGTATTTAATTTAATTCGTTGTTTTAAGAGTTGATTATTAGTTTTTTAGCTATGGTTTGTGCTGGTTCTTAATAGTGTCAATTTTACACTTTAAGACCACTCTTTCAAAGGAGTAAGGAGTTAATTATAGCTCCCATTCCTAGTAAAAGAGAGAACTGTGCTTTAT
>JAHQWA010000114.1 GCA_019634045.1 Saprospiraceae bacterium | reverse complement strand
GGATAGTGATGGCGATGGTACGTTGGATTGTTTGGATGAATGTCCTGATGATCCAGATAAAGTGGTAGCTGGTGCTTGTGGATGTGGGGTGAGTGATGTGGATAGTGATGGCGATGGTACGTTGGATTGTTTGGATGAATGTCCTGATGATCCAGATAAGGTGTTGGCTGGTGATTGCGGCTGTGGAAATGATGAGCCTGGAACGAGCTGTGATGATGGCGATGCGAATACGAACAACGATACGATTGGTGCGGACTGTATCTGCAGGGGAGAGGTGATCGACAGCTGTGCGGATGGACTACAAAACAATGGTGAGGAAGGTATTGATTGTGGTGGGAACTGCGATGCCTGTCAGGAACCCGTGGCGGTCTGTGGCTTCAAAGAGATTTTCTTGGATCTGAATACTCCAGACTTTGATGGCCCAGGAGATAATGATATTTGGCTGATACCGGTGGCGGAATTAGATTTTGGTAGCCTTAGTTCTTCTGACGATCCACTTTTCGCTGTCAGAAGATGGAGAGACTATATAGATTTTGATTGGACGAAAAGAGGAGCGTGCATAGACTTTGAACCGAATTCCAAGGTGACAAGTGCGGACAAAGGGCTGGTCTGGCGTGAATGTTTGCCGATCAAAAGAAGTGATTTTGGCAATGTGCTGGATTATAGGTATCGGGTTGCTGATGAATTTGGAAGCGATCAGTGCCGGGGTGAAATCTTGATTAGTCCTATTGTCCCTGAAAGTTCTGCTACCAATCTGCAGATAAATCATTCGAGTATACAAGAATCAGGTTTAGCTAACTTACAACTGTTTCCCAATCCAGGATCTGAACGAATGCAATTGGAGTTAAAAGGAATGGACATTGACCAGCAAATAGAAGTTGAAATTTTGGATATCAATGGTCGAGAGGTTCAACGATTCACTTTCCGTGGAGAAAATAAGCTAGAGGTTGATATGCGGGGCTCCGCCGCCGGTGTTTATTGGGTCAGCGTACACTGGAAAGGTGGTCTATTACAAAGAAAATGGGTGAAGGTCACTCCTTAATTCTCTTTGATCTCATAAAAAACATGAAGGCCGAGCAGGATAACACCAGACTCGGCCTTCAGCTTTTTTGGAAGCAAACTAAAAGCATCAGAATTAGTACGATCGCTCCTCCTTAAATAGCCCCAATTGATACCCAAACTTGTCAGCTAATCCAAGGGTTAAATGCACATCGTCCGGTTGGACCGCTCCGACAGAGCCGGTAAAGTGCGTGCATTCGTCCAATCCCATTACTATTGTCTCTCCCATGCAGGCAAAAATATGACCGCTAGGTAGCGGGATACCACCAACGATAAATCGATTGGGTTCGGGTAGTCGAACTATTCCGCCCATAATTTGCTTCAAATCTGGATAGATTAAGCCAACGTTCTTATCCACATCTGCCGGAACGGCTAGATCACAGATGATCTTAGAATCGATGGACAAATGCTCAGGCAGAATGATAGGTTGAATGGAATTGGAGGAGGTGACTACGATTGGGCAATGCTTAATGGCCTCCATTTGGTCCGTAATCGTAATGCGTAGACCTGGATTAAGTAGCAGCAATTGTTCTTGCAGGGCCACAATCTTTGGACTATCGAGCACACGAGGAATTAGAATCATTTCTTCTACCTGGCTTGCCAACAACTCAGCATAGGTGTTAGCTATATTTCCTCCTGCTCCAACGATGGCTACACTCGAATCCTCAAGGATTACCCCCTTTTGCTTAGCTGCTTCGTAGATGGCTTTCAACCCAAATCCCACCGTTAGCGAATTCCCAGTGGTTACCTTCATTTTTTTGGTTTTTACCCAGCGAGCATTTCGGGTTAAGATGGAGGTAAAGCCTCCTAAACCGAGTACTTGGCAGCCATTCTCCTCGGCGATGTTGGCTGCATGTTGGATCTTATCCACAATCCACTGAAAATCTCCTGAGCGATAGGCATTCCCGATTTCCCTTGAGTCTAGGAATAGTCCTATGAAATTCAAGTGTACTGTTCTTCCACCCCTTGCTTTCACATTAACTTGATCAAAGATGACAGGTTCCAAAAACCTTGCTGTTCGACTGATCAGCTTTTCAAGCTCTTTTTCTGACCAATTTTCAAAGGATTGATCCCAAAGAATGAGGTCCTTTGCCTTGATGAAATGGCCAAGGAAAGCCACCTTTCTGTGTCCCTCCGGGGCTTGATGCTCAAAGACGTCAAAGTCTTGATAATCTGTTATTTTTTCCGCCGACCGACCCACCAGATAACTCAATAAACTACCTGCATCGGCTTTTGAGATCATCTCTGATACCGTTCTCAATCCATTTAAGAACTGGTATATGTGTTCAGTGGAAATATAGGCAGAAGGTTGCACCCTGAGCGTATTCGGATTACTTAAGGTCGGCATGATACGAATCCCATACTCGTGCAGTAGATGTCCGGCAATAACATATCCGTAGTATCCGGAGTCAAAAAGGATGCGTAGTAGATTTGAAGAGGAATTTTGTTGGGTTTGAAAATCAACCCCTATCATCAGGCCTTTTCCTCGGACTTCTTTAATAACGGAAGGGTAATCTCCTTTAATCTTTAATAGCTCTGCTTTTAGTAAAGCTCCTTTATCGGCGCACTGTCGAGGGAGATCGCCTGCCACGATAGTATCTAGGGCTGCTTTTGCGATCGTGGCACTTAGGCCATCATCAGAAAAAGTGGTTGTGTTAATGACCGAAAACTCCTCTATATAACGCTTTTCTGCCACCAATAATGCTCCGATTTTGGCCATTCCACCCCCAAGGGCTTTGGATAAGCAGAGATAATCTTTTCGAAGCCCAATTTGATCTGCCGCCAGTAGGCTACCTGTCCGTCCCAAGCCCGTCTGAATTTCATCAACAATTAGAGGGATATTGTAGGCCGCGGTGACCTCATTTATCCAGGTGACAAATGCAGGTGGTAAAGGAATCACCCCCGCCTCTCCGCGAATGGGCTCAACGATAGCAAAGGAAACCTCCTCAATGCTGGCTAAGGCTGCCTCCCAGCTAGCTGGATTGTTCGGATCTAGAAAGTCTACTTGTAGGTCGTTTCGCTTAAAAGGTGCATTGTGCACTTTGGAGAAAGATAGCGTGCCTAAGGATTTACCGTGATAGGCATTGGTGAGTGCCCAGCAGCGGGACTTGCCATTTTCGAGTATGGCATGTTTTACTGCCGTTTCTACCGTTTCCGCACCAGTATTGGTTAAGATTACTCGGTAGTTACCAAACAATTCTTGTAGACGCTGATTCAAGTCTTGTACGGATGAGCAGATCGAACCTTGCGTGAAAACGGGGGTTTGTTTTTGTAAAAAATCGGTGATGCTTGCGGTTAAACGGCCATGGGAGTGACCGAGGAAGTTGGCGCCATAGCCGCCCACTAGATCCAGAATCTTTGCTTCTCCTGATTTGGTTTTCTGAAACAGAATATCACCTTCGCCACGGGTATAGCAAGCGTCTAAACCAAGAGCCTGTAGTTTTTCCTTGAGCTTACTTCGATATTGCTGCTTAGGGTTTTCCTCGTACATGAAACTTCGTTTTATAGGGGTTATTCAAATGTTTACCCTACAAGTTTATGCAGCTATCGGCGTAGTTGAAAAGATGCATGATTCGATGCTCAACTTAATTGAGCGGCTAGACCTTTTTCAGTGAGATGGGCGGGCGAGATGAAGTTTTTTTACGATTTAGTGCTGAATTGACCTTTTAGTGAATCAGAGCGGCCTTCTACTCAATTAGGAGGTGTAAATACTCATTTAGCTTGGCCTCATCATTGGATGAGCTACTCATCAGATGAACTAAAGCCAATCCCCCAATCCTTCAGTACCTCCTCTGTGTCCTCACCTGCGGCTCGAGACCCAAAGCGAACCTCGGAGGGCGTTCGACTAAAGCGGGGGGCAGGTGCGGGTTGCTTAATACCATCAAGGTCCATATAGGTGCCTCTGGCAACATTGTGTGGGTGGGATTGTGCTTCTATGAAATCCAATACGGGGGCGAAGCATACGTCGGTACCTTCCATGATTTCACACCACTCGTCCCGGGTTTTAGCTTTGAACACCTCCACTAACTTTTCCTTATAAGTGGGCCATTGGGTGGGATCATATTGAGCAGAAAATACTTCAGAATCTAGTTCTGCCTTTTGGAGTAAGATGGCGTAGAATTGCGGTTCAATGGAGCCGATGGAGATGTATTTCTCGTCTTTAGTTTCGTACACATCATAGAAGTGGGCGCCAGAATCGAGTAAGTTTGATCCTATCTTAGTACTCCACTGCCCCATACCGTGCAGGGTGTTAAAGACCGACATTAAAACGGCAGAACCATCCGTCATAGCAGCATCAATCACTTGACCTTTTCCGGATTTTTGAGCCTCCAGAAGTGCAGCTAGTATGCCCACCACTAGAAACATTCCTCCCCCTCCATAGTCTCCCACCAGGTTTAGGGGAGGGACAGGACGATCGCCTTTCCTCCCTATCGCATGTAATGCACCAGTCAGCGAAATGTAATTGATATCATGACCTGCAGCTTTGGATAGTGGCCCCTCTTGGCCCCATCCCGTCATCCGGCCAATTACCAAGCTAGGATTACGCTGATGTAAAACTTTGGGCCCTAGCCCTAGCCTTTCCATTACCCCAGGCCGGAATCCTTCAAATAGGACATCTGCTTTCTCTACCAACTGAAGCAGTTGCTCAATATCTTCCGCTTGCTTCAAGTTGAGTACGATAGAACGCTTACCTCTTCGGTTGCAATCCGGGATACGGGTTTTGCTAGTCGAAGCCTTTCTTTCTACCAGAATGACCTCTGCACCCATATCCGCCAAGAGCATGCCAGCGAAGGGGCCTGGGCCTAGCCCAGCCATTTCTATAATCTTGATTCCTTGTAAGGGACCCATAGAGATGAGATTAAAGGTGAGGAGTGTACCTATTGGAGTTAAGTGGTCGATGGTCGATAGTCCATAGCAATCTGGTCCTCCTCCTCTGAGCCAAGCTGCAAGTTATTACGATGCTTGAACTCCTATAAACAGGCAAAAAATAAGACAACCATCGACTATCAACCATTAACCATGGACTACGGACCATCAACTATCGACTATGGACCATCGACTATCAACCACCAACCACGGACTATGGACCACCAACTATCAACCATGGACCACCAACCATGGACTATCGACTATCAACCACCAACTATAACGCTAGCCAACAGTTGCAGTAGCCTTTCCGAATTCATGAATGGAACTACCCGCAGCAGCCATAGCTCTTAGGCTATCCGGCACTGCCCAGCGAGGGCCAAAGGTTTCAGCAAAGGCGTCACAATCCT
>JAHQWA010000113.1 GCA_019634045.1 Saprospiraceae bacterium | reverse complement strand
GCGGCCATGCTAGATCAAAGAGAACGTGTTGGAAAAGATTGGAAAGAAAAACTACCTCAGTTTTCTATTAGCATCCATATATCAGAACCGCTTATCCAATGCCTGAAACTCATCACGGATGAGGAAATCATGGCGCAGCAGGATTTCTTTGAGAAATGCGCCCAAAACTATGGTCAACTCGCGGGAGAATTGGTCGAACAGCTGGTAGCTAAATTGAGAATCTCCTTCACTCCCGAGTTCCCATTGCTTAGCCTTAATGCTTATAGTCGAAAGGGATATCCCACATCTGGAAAGATGGGAAAATGGACCTACTATATACATGGCTTTCACTGTGCATTCACGCATCAAACGACAGCACAAAAAATTGAAGCCGCTTTGACGTTTGGAGAAGAATTTGGAGAATTGGATCCTTATTTTTTCAGTAACTATATAGTATCAAGCCCTGCATACCGGCCTCTCCCCGTTCCTATTTTTGACTCTTACGGAGACGGAAGGCGTATAATTGAAGTGATGCAGCGCATTGGCAAATTCGAGGAAATACCTTCCAATATTCCTGGCAGGACTGGGATCATTGTAGCCAATCGAGACAGAAAGGAGATCATCGCTTCGGAAGAAGGCTTCCAGGCCGTTGTAAAGCAGGTCATCCCAAGAAATACCCTTCTAGATTTATGGCAAGGCTTGCAGCGTTTCTGGAAAAAGTAGTACAGCAAATACTTCCTACTCTCGTACCACCTCGAAATAGGTTTCTTGGCTATTGAAGGCAGAAAACACCCCCAAGGCATTTTGTACGTTGGAAGGAGGCTCATTTAGATCCCGAGAGTCTTGTTGGCGATTTTCGTATAGTTGTGCATACTCTTGGTTGATATGGTATACCTTGACAGCGTATGTTCCAAAGGAAACGAGTGTTCCAGCAAGAAACTGCAAGGAGGCCTCGTCAGTAGGTTCTGAAACAAAACGAAATCGCTCTAAAGCATCTAAGACGGCTCCTGGAAATATGGGATCAATTGTATCCTTCACACTTTCCACCACCATAAAATATAAGTCTTGATCAGGGTTATCCCAATTTGCCGTAATGCTGGAGCTTAGCAGAAATGTCCGAATGGCCTCCACAATAGCTTCCCTACCAGCGCTTAAGGGCAATTGCGGCACCTTTATCGTGTCTTGCGAAATATTCAATCCGGTGGTGGGCGTAGGAACAATAGTTTCGGCTTTTGCAGTAATCCCATTATGTACCACCTCCAATTGGAATAAGTCACCCGTTTCAACTTCAACATCGGTTCCCGGATAGTAGTAAAAGCCATCATCTCCGGCTGGCTCCAAGGAAAATCGTTCACCAGCTTTGACCAGTGTCACTTCAGCATCATTGATGGGACTAGAGGTATCCTCCTCATCAGCCAAGGGGAAGGTGGTTTTGATGCGAATGTCAGCGATAGGTTCGTTGGCATATAAGAAGGCTTCTACCACAAATTGATTCTCCGCGATATTATTTAGATTTTCCTCGTCGCAGGATATCAACATGACCGAGAGAACTACCGTATATAGAATGTAATTTTTCATTTGCATTGCATTGAACTTCCCTAATAATTTCAAATCAAGATCAACCACTAAGCGGACTCAAAACTTTATCTGGGCACTCACATTTGGCGTCATACCCAGGTATCGCACCTCAGAGATAACGGGCGGTTTATCGGTAAAATCATATTCCCGGTACCACGTATTTTGTCGATCGTAAAAGTTGAAAATGGATAAGCCAAAATCCATCTCATACCGACCAATTTTCTCCACATAATGAGCCGATATATCTAGGCGATGGTAGGCAGGCAAACGAGAGGCATTTTTAGCTCCGACACTGATATAGCTATTACTTTGGCCATCTAGTAACTCAATAGAATACTGTCCTGCTGGTTCAGTGAAAGGTTTGCCCGAAGCGAAGACGAAAGTCGCTGCTAATCGCCAATTCTCATACTCATAAGAATGTACCGTCTTAAATTCATGCCGTTGATCGTGCAAAGCCGAAAATTCGAAGCCATTATTAATTCCGGGGAAGGTATTGCGTACCCGGGCCAAGGTATAAGTCGCCCAGCCCGTGTAGGCCCCTCTTTTCTTTTGTAATAAAAATTCAATTCCCTGTGCATAGCCAGTACCTAGGAAGAAAAGTTGATCTAGATCGATATCATTCCGCTGAAAACGCAAAGAGAACTCTGCCAAGTTGGATAGATTTTTCCGGTAAGCTTCCACATCAAACACGTAGTCACCAGTCTCATAGGCCGCGCCCAATACAAAATGTTCGGCATTGCTTACTTCAACGAGATCATCATCTGCCAAGAGCCAAAAATCCCGCGACCCCTCCGTTACATTTTCATTCACAATTCGATTGACAAATTGATAGTGCTTGCCGTAGCCCCCTTTTAGCTTAATCCGGTCGGTGAGCTTATATTGGAAAGAAAAGCGGGGGGCCCAGTAGATGTCTTCACTCAGATCGTAGTACGTTCCTCGAATTCCCGCACTGATCGACAAGGCGCGGAAGGGCTCCCAAGTATCAGAAAAATAGGCGGCATAGTATTGAGCTTTTTGCTGCAGATCCAACACCGTGAGTGTGTCATCTCTGACAAATTTGTAATCTACTTCTGCAAGCGTAGCCAAAGCACCAAACTCAAGTTTGTGTTGGCTCGTGATTTGCAACTCATTATCCAATCTAAAAGTAAGATCTCGCACATCATTGTCCTCAAAACTTAGGGTGTTCCTATCTACCACCACCGTGTCTTGCTCCACAAGCGTTACTAAAATATCCAAATCGCGCTTGTATTCGCTAAAATAATTGGAAGAGGCAAGCAAGAGATTGGAATACCATTTGGCACCCCATTGACGCGACCATTTCCCGCTAAATCCAGTATTCCCCCAATCCCTATTCTCATCCACATCTAGTTCAATGAGTATGGTAGGCTCCGTTCCCCTCTCTAATCTGATGTCATTGAATTCCACCAGATGATCTGCTCCAGTATAGAATGAAAAGGCGACCACATCCTTTTCTGTTGGGTTAAAACTCAATTTGCTATTAAAGTCAAAGAAATAGAAATCAGGTTCGACTGTGTTCACCTCTAAGCCTTCGATATCTGGCGGTCTTTCTGTTTGTGTAAACACCTCAAAGATATTCTTATACAGATCACTCCTAATGATGTCTGTGAATGAGCGTCGACCGCTGAAAGAAAGAGAGCCTTTTTTAAAGAGCGGAATTTGTACACTGGCCTTGGCGTTTAGTAGGTTGAGCCCTAAACTTCCATGTACCTTGTTGGGATCCCCCGTTTTACCCGTTAGATCTACTACACTGGACAAACGTCCTCCATATTTAGCGGGAAAAGCCCCTTTGTACAATTTTACATCCTTGACTGCATCGGCATTGAAAGCGGAAAAGAATCCGAAAAAATGATCGACATTGTAGACCGTCATACCATCAAAGAGCACCAAGTTTTGATCAGGGGTTCCTCCTCGAACAAACAGGCCAGAGGAACTCTCATTACTGCCACTTACCCCAGGCAACAACTGCAAAGATCGGAATATATCTACCTCTCCAACATTGGGGAGCAAGGCGAGCTGGGCGGGCGACAACTGTACGGTGCTAATTCCGTCCGAAGCATTCATCACTTTAAAGGACTTGTCGGAAACCACGACTTCCTCTAAAAGGACACCAGAGGAAAGTTCAATGACTAGATTCTTAATATTAGTCGCTCCCGCCTCCACAGAGACCTCGATGGGAGCATACCCAACATATAGTACTTGCAGGGTAAGAGCCGTATCCGGGATATCTATTAAGGAAAAATAGCCATCAACATTGGTCGTGGTACCTTGTTGCGTGCCTTTTACAATGATATCTGCGAAAGGTAATCGTTCTTGGTTGTCTGCCGCTTTCACCACCCCGGATAGCGTTCTTTGGGCATTTAATGCAAGAGAACAACAAATGATGTTTAGTAGAAGGAGCGAATAAGTCTTCATCCTGTAGTATTGTGCGTCTTTTGTAGAAGGAATAGCTCGGGTGGAATTCTTGAAAGATCTTCAATCAAACTATCAGCCAATAATTTACAAAATCTTCGGTTCAAATAGGGGTTATTTTCTAGAACCAGCTATATTTTGACTAATCTGTGCAAAGATGCTGCGAGAAACGCTCGTAGATCGAAAAAAGCAGGAGATTGGTATAGAATTAAACCCCAGGATGGCTAAAGCCAATAGTTTCGCTGCCAACAAGCTATCTACAATGAATAAATCTACCCGCTTCTGGGATCGTGCAGCTGATAGTTCCGGAGAAGGACTCGGAGCTACTTCAAAAAAGACAGTTGATCTCACGCTCTCCCTTCTGCAACAGCAGGATATTGTATTAGACTTCGGTTGTGGTCCAGGAAACCTATCCAATGCCATCGCAGCACAGGTGAAACAAGTAGACGGTATTGATATTTCAGGGGGAATGATCGCTACAGCCCAGGCCAGGGCAGCCAAGCAAAACCTTGGCAATATGCACTTTGCGCAAGTGGACTTGTTTGATGAAGGACTGAAACCTGCTTATTACGATGCGGTGCTCGCCTTCAATATTTTACATTATCTAGATGAGCTTCCAGCCATAGCCAACAGAATTAGAAGTCTATTGAAGCCAGAGGGCCTGTTCATTTCTGCCACAGCCTGCCTAAAAGAAGGCCTACATCCACTGCGGCCTTTACTATTCATCCTAAGCCAATTCGGTATTGTTCCGAAGATGCAATTCTATACTTTACAAAAACTGCAAAATTCACTTACATCCAGTGGCTTCAGTTTGGTGAGCGTTGAAAAAATTTCGGCACTCCCCGAATATTTTCTCGTCATGAAAAGCAATGTATCCTGTCAATAAGTAGGCCTTGAAGGCTAATGGTGAAAACAGCATTCTGCGATCAATTTATTACCTTGAAAAATGAATACATCCGATTCTCCTCATTGGGACATTCCAGGCTGTGAAGATTGGGTTAATATAAGCCCGATAACCCAAGGTTGGTCTAGCGATGATAAGTATTACGTACAAGATTTGCTAGGGCAAGCCTTCCTGCTAAGGGTCTCGGCACGAGCGGATCTTGAAGCGGAAGCTTCATTGTATCAGGCCCTGGCCAAGTTAAAGGGTAGGGGGTTAGCCTTACCAGATTTACTGCAGTCAGGATACTGTTTGCAAGGTCAAAAAACGTACCGCTTGTTTAGTTGGGTCCATGGGACAGCCTTAAGCACTGAGCTCCCTAAGCTTACCGAGCAAAAGCAATACGATTTGGGTTGGCAAGCCGGCCAGCTTTTACAACAAATTCATCGAATCCCCGCTCCGGAAGGGCGCCTCTCGTGGTATACTTATTTCCAACAGAAGATTGACAAGAAACTCCAACTATTCGAGGACTGTGAATTGGATTTTGCAGGCGCTGAGAAGCTGCTACATTTTATTGCTACCCATCGAGAATTGGTACACAATCGCCCCCAGTGCTTCCACCATGGAGATTTTCATATCGGAAACATGCTACTTACTCCTGATCACCAATTGGCCGTCATCGACTTTAATCGCTTGGACTTTGGTGATCCTTGGGACGAATTCAACCGCATCACTTGGACGGCTGACAAAAGTCCTGCCTTTGCCTCCGGCCAAATCAACGGCTATTTCAACCACAAACCACCTAAAACTTTCTTTGACCTCATGGCGCTATACGTAGGAGTAAACCAAGTCGGGGCAATTCCTTGGGCCATTGACTACGGGGAAGAGGAGGTAAAAACACTCTTACAGCAGACAAAGGTAGTAATGGGGTGGTTCAACAATTTCACGAATACCATTCCAAACTGGTATCTTGGGGCAGGAACACCCTAGCTACTGTGACAAAAGAAATCAACAAACTCGTAGATCATCTATTTCGGCATGAATCCGGGAAACTGATTGCTGTCTTGACCAAGGTATTCGGTCCTGACCAATTGGAATTAGTAGAGGATGTCGTTCAGGATGCATTGATCGAGGCCATGCAGAACTGGATGTATCGTGGCATTCCTAACAACCCCAGTGGATGGCTCTATCGAGTAGCTAAGAATAAAGCGATCAACCGCATGAAACAGGGGCAGATGAAAAACCGAAATGCGCTCCTGGCTTCCGAACAGCTCACTGGTGAACCCCAAGCATCCGACGAAGCTTTCTTCTCCGAAAAAGAGATCCAGGACGATCAACTTCGAATGATTTTCACTTGCTGTCACCCCGCCATCACCCCGGATTCGCAAATCGCCCTCGCATTAAAAACGCTTTGCGGATTTAGCACGCCAGAGATCGCCAGTGCCTTTCTCACTCCACAGGAAAACATCAACAAACGCCTAGTAAGAGCACGTAAGGTATTACGGGAGCAGAAAATCCCCTTTATTGTTCCTACGGGTCCTCAATTAGTCCCCAGATTAAAGGCCGTACTAGAAACGATTTATCTTCTTTTCAACGAGGGTTATCAAGCCTCTTCCGGGGATCAATTGATTAAGTATGACTTAGTGGAAGAAGCCTTACGGTTGGGACAACTGCTGGTAGATCATCCCGCTATTGTCTCGAAACAAACGGTACATGCGTTGCTATCACTTATGCAACTGAATGCAGCCAGATTTACAGCACGTCAAAATGCGCAGGGCCACATTATTACGTTAGAACATCAAAACCGGTCCATCTGGGACCGAGACTTAATAGACAGAGGCCTGATCAGCTTACAACAATCAGAACCTCACCGCTATCTTTCCAAATATCACATCTTAGCTATCATTTCCTCGTATCACTGTACTGCTCCTAGTTTTGAACAAACCAATTGGACAGGTATTCTACGAGAATACGATCGTTTTCTCACCCTGGACAATTCAGCTATAATTCAGCTAAACCGGAGCATCGCCTTGGCAAAAGTAGCAGGAGCAGCGAAAGCCATTGAAACACTACATGCGATCAAGGGACTGGATAACTACTACCTCTATTATTCAATTTTAGCGGAATTTCACATAGAACTTGAAAATTGGCAAACAGCTATATCTAGTCTCCAAAAAGCAGAGTCTCTTGCTGCTTTAGATAAAGAAAGGGTCCTCATTAGAGACAGAATTGGCTTTTGTTCGAAAAAATTAGCGAACTAATGTCCTTTTTGGCTCCTCCTACTTGTCTTCCGGCTGTAAATCAAATTTTGAAGAAAAAACAGTACATCTAATGAAAGACTTTTTGCTGATTATCAAAACCGAAGGAAGTGTATGGTCAGATCTATCACCCGAAGAACTCCAAAAACATATGGAACATGGGCATGCCTACATCGGTAAACTTATGCAGTCTGGAAAGCTGAAGAACGCGAACCCGATTGATAAAGGAAGTCGGATCGTAGTGGAAGAAAATGGCGTGATGAAAGATGGGCCCTTTAATGAAAGTAAAGAGGTAGTCGCAGGCTACTTCCACATCACGGTCGCTGACATGGAGGAAGCGGTTGCAGTAGCCAAAGCAAATCCCATTTTCAAGGACATTCCAACCCAAATTGAAGTGCATCCCATGATGCCTGTTGGGGGGAATTAAGCCTAATTTCGATAGGGACTCCCATCCATCCAATGGAGTCCCTACTGGAATGCATTACTCAATCGCTTTCGCTACATTAATCACCATCGAAGCACTGCCCTTCTTCCCCTTTTCTGAAACGCCGAACACTTGAATTTCATAGGCCCCAATAGCATCTGAGGTAGTGAAATGGAGTTGTGCTTTCCCATCTGCATCGGTTTGGACTTTTGCATTCCAATAGAGCGTATTCCGAAAATCTGGCAGCGGGTTATCGCTTTGGGTTTCATAGTCAGGTACTAAGAAATTGCGTTCCGGTAAAAGTGTCAAATAAGATCGTTGCAAAGCAGATGCAGGCGTGACGAAGGAATAGGCCTGATGCTCAAAAGAGGAAATTTGAATGACCCCCTGATAGTAATATGGATTAAGCCAAAAAGGAGCGCTGACAATCTCTGCTGATTCAATTAGTTTATTGTTGAGCTTCAGATAAGATCGTTGATCAAAAATGGGTACGCCATCCACCAGTAATAGGGGACCTAACTTATTATTCGGTGAATTCCAGTCATTTTGTATCTCTAATCTTTCCTGACCAAACTTTCCTCTGACGGCGACCTCTGGTACGATTTCAAAGAAGAATTCAGGGAGAGGGAATCGCGTATAGTCATCTAGGAAATATTGTGCATCGGGTTTTCCGAAAAAAGGAATATCCAGGAATGGACTTGGAGCGGTATAGGTTGGGGCTATTTCAAACGCTTTGTATGCTTTTCCGACTTGTGCATTGATTAAGGCCGTCTTGGCCATCTCCTCCCAAGCCAGCGGGATAGAAAATTCGCTAGTATCATTGATATGGGTAGGATGAAATTCTTCTTCTAAGGCTATCGTCACAGGGATTTCATCCCTTGGATTGGCTTGTATCACAAGCTGGCGAAGACTATACAAGTCTGGTAGTAGAAAACTGAAACGGCCCAACTCGTCCGTTTGTGCGCCATAAACCAATGCCGTTTTACCCGGGAAGGCAAGATAAACATCAGCTTTCACTGCTGCTTGTTGGGATTGCTGACTAATGACTTTCCCTTCCAATACCATCCCATCACTTTCAGCTAGAAAAGTAGCCGTATTTGTAGGTACCTGACTTGTAGGAATAGCGTGCTGAATTGGATTTTCTTGTAAGCGAGGTAAGGCTATCGAAACGGATACTTGGGCCGCAATGGGCGCGCCATTGGCATCAGTGGTGATAATGTCAAAAGCCCCTTGGCTTCTTTGGGAGAAATCGGTGGCGGAAGGAGTTATGTGTATTTGCAAATCCTGTCGATTAGCAACTGGGCTGTTTGGGGGTTGGGATCTTGTAGATGAGGATGCTTGTGGCTTATCATCTGGAGTTTTAGCAATGGCTTGGCCGGGGCGCAGGACGGTGAGGGAAAGGCTTGTAAAGGCCGATTCTCCCAGGTTACGCATGGCACGGGTGTAGGCCCTTAGTCTATAGCGACCATTTGGCAGTGCTTCTGGGAGATCAATGGAACCTTGTCCGGTTCCGTCCTTTAATCCAAGTTTGATTCGGGATATAGCCGAGCCTTGTTGGTTGATCATTTCCAAGTAAGCTACCTTACTAAAGTTGGATAGCCGTTGTTTCTCTGTATCGAAATTGTAGATTTTAAACCAGATCGTTTCCCCACTAACATACAATTGGCGGTCGGTATGAATCCAGATGTGTTCTGGCACAAATTGTTCTAAACCTGTACCCACAGAATTTGACTGCGTCAGTCCTCCCTGCGCAAATACGCAGCTAAATAGGAGTCCGAGGATATAAGATGTTCTTGTCATGCTTGATAGGGTACTTTTAAGTGTTTTTAGCAGGGCTTGGTGGATGGAGGGCAGATTTCAGAAGTCAGATTTCAGAGGTCAGATTTCAGAGGTCAGAAGTAAGTGTCTCCGACCTCTTCTATCTGTCCTCTGACTTCTACTCGTCTGACCTTAGTTACCAAAAATCAGGTTTAATATTGGTCGCGTCATTTCCAGCGCAGCGAGTACAGGGCGGTCTGGAAAGTAGATAACCGATTCGTTCATCATTATCATTTACATGATAGTCATATAGCACCCAACCATTACCATTTAATTTCCTGTCCAGCGTAATAAAACTCAAAGGAATGGTGTCGTTCAAACAGCTGGGGCCGAATGGAGGAGAAGTGCTAAATGGAGTGTCTTGTCGGTCGAAAAAGGCCCTTTTTGTGCTCAGGCCCGCCACGCTGAAGTACCCAAGCACCGGAATGTTTTTTCCGTCCGAACTGCTAATATTTCCAAACACTTCATTTGGGATGGCATCAAAGAGGCTACCCGTTGTTTGGTTAATCTCTTTGACCTTATTGAGAAATTCATAATTTTCTTTAGAAATGGCATATTGCTTAACCAGTATACTGTAGCGGTAGGCAAGCCGTGGCGTTTTATTGCTGACGAAATGCAGGGGAAAGTCTTCGACGACATCTTCGGTCAGATTTTCGGTGGTAGCTACTAAAATCTGGCGAGAATCTTCGGTTTTCCAGCAACGAAAGCCTTCAAATTCAGGACCACTGATTTCAAAAATTTCATCATTGCCTCGGCCGGGAATTGGTCCAAATTCTACTCCAATAAAAGGAGGGTATCGCAGTAAATATTGATACGTCTCTTCAAATTCCCAGCGATAATAACGCGTATTGTTTTCCGTATCCCTGGTGCTGAGTTGCAATTGTAGACCGGGTACAGCAGCCTGTAAGGGATCATCCAGTTCCTGCTCCCTAAACTCGGCCTCAATAGTTTCAACGGAGGGAGCAGCCTTCATGAGCTCCCAGGTCGACTCGAATCGATTGCCATCTGGGGTATTGATTATCAGCCGATAACTTCTTCCAATTTGCCCAGGGAAAAGGGCAGGGTTCGTCTCATAGGTCCCGTCCTTTGTTTCTTCCAGGGTCGCGCTATTTCCTTGATCGTCTTCTATCAGGACTTGAGCACCAGTAACGACTGGAACCTCTATCGCACCATAATCAAATGACCTCGAAAGGTAAACCTTGGAGGGCTCTTCGCTATTGGTGAATACCGCATCTACAACCAGGGTGCGCTCATAGCTCCCAATTTCAGGCTCAAAGGGTTCTACACAAGTCCAAACGCCTACTGCGAGCAAGGCAGCGTATATAGTCCTTTTCATAAAATGAAATTGTACGTTAAGGTTAAGAATGGCCTTCCGAAAATGGATAACTTATAGCCTTGTGCTTCGGTTCCATCGCTTACAAAATAGATGGAATACACATTTTTCCTTCCGGTTAAATTATAGACCGACAAGGACCAGGAGTTGTGCGCAAATTTTCGCTTCTTATGGTTACCCTGAAGGTTAATAGAGAGGTCCCAGCGGAAGTAATCCGGTACCCGAAACTCATTTCTTTCGGAGTACTGTAAACGGACGCCATTTGCAAATTGATACTTGGCCACAGGAATAGTAATGGGACGGCCTGTGCTATAAGCCAGGTTGGTCGAAAAGCTCAAGCGGCGAGACAGTTTATAATAGCTGACAAAACTGACATCATGTGGTTTATCAAAATTAGTAGGAAACCATTCGCCTTGATTAATTTGGTCTTGTGTGAAAGGGCTTTGCGTCCGAAAGCGGGTTTTTGAATAGGTATAGCTCAACCAGCCATTGAGCTTTCTGCCGTTTTTCTTGACCAAAAATTCTAAGCCGTAGGCCTGGCCCTCTCCATTGACGATCTCCGTCTCTAGATGATCATTGAGCAGCAAGTCCGCACCCGCTTTATAATCCACCATATCCTGGATTTTCTCGAAATATCCCTCTAGCGACAACTCCCATTGATCATCCTGAAAATTGCGGTAAACCCCCAAAGAGATTTGGTCTCCCGTCTGCGGTAAGATATGCTGATCAGACAACTTCCAAGTGGCCGTTGGGGATACGGTCGCAGAATTGAACAACATACTCAAGTATTGCCGATTGCGATTGATGGCAGCTTTGATGGAAGTATTGAGGTCCAGCGAATAACGCATCGAAATTCTATACTCTGGCCCCCCATAACGTTGCACTATTTTGCCCCTTCCAAATTCCGTGGCACCTGTGATGTTTTGTTCCGTTCGTGCAGCATTGGGTAGGTAGTTAAATACGCTTTGCGGACCTAGATAGAGGTATTGTGTAAAGCGGATACCCGCATTGACCGAGAAATCATCGCTGACCGTCCATTCGTCGCTGAAATAAATACTCCCCTCCAATGCCCGTTCTCGTTCCAATTCTTTGGAACTAATGACCGATTCGGATGAGGCGGGTTGTAATTGCCCAGGATCAAGCTGATAAAGCACAATATTGGAGCCAAAATTGATTTGGTGTTTATCCGAAGGAGCATAGGAAAAGTGCGCCCGCCCTTCAGAATAATTGATGCGATAGGAGAGATCAAAGGCTGAAATCGGCTGGTTCTCGCTATTTACTTTAAACGTATATTGGCTAAAGATACCGGAGAAAGTACCAAACAATTTTTCGCCAAAGGCTTTGCGATAGTTGACCGAGGCATTTCTATTTTGATACCCAAAAGTTGTGTCTCCATTCAATTTGAAAACATCATTGCTGATATAGGCAGAGATATCGAGATAATCGTTTTGCCCAATACGCGTTTTGTAGTGCGCAGTAAAATCGGAATAATTCGCTTTGCTATTCCGGAAGGCGGCATTTCTCAATCGGCTCAGAATCCAATTGGAATAGGTACTTCGGCCGCTGACAATCAGGGAACTTTGATCTCGCTTAACGGGTCCTTCCACCGTAACCCTGCTTGTTACCGGGCTAATCCCGCCTTTGATGGACCATTTATCCATATCGCCTTCCTTCATTTCAATATCCAAAACGGAAGAGATCCGACCCCCATATTTTGCTGGAATCGTACTTTTATACAATTCGAAACCTTCAATCACATCCGGGCTGAAAGAAGAAGAAAAGCCAAAAAGATGCGAAGAATTGAAAACTGGAGCACCGTTTAGCAATACCAGGTTTTGATCTGCCCCCCCTCCCCGAACATTGATACCAGAGGAAAACTCGCCCACCGTCTGCACGCCTGGTAATAATAATGCTGAGCGCACAATATCCACTTCTCCCAATAAACTGGGCAACTCCTTAATCGTCTCCGTCTTTAACGCTTCAACTCCCATCTGTACGCCTTCCACACTCGCTTTTTTATTCGCCCTGACCACGACTTCTTCGATATTCAAGATCAAGGGCCCTAATGGGATATCCAACTGCCCACTAGCAAAAAGTTGAATCCTACGGCTAGCTTCCTTCAGGCCTACACTTTGGAAGATTGCACGATACCGCCCTTGGGGTAAGGATACCTCATAGTAGCCAAGTGAGTCAGTCAGCGTGCCACTATTGCTACCCTCGATAAAAACGATTACTCCCTCCAAGGGTTCCCCTGTTTCTTCGTTGGAAACATACCCAGTCAAAGTCACTTTTGGTTTTTGCTCCGGGGAACTTGGATTTCCCATCACAATCCATTCCGTCTCGAAATTCTCCAGTTGATTTTGAATAGAGAGGTTGGCCAGTCCACTTAGATCTTGACTTACATCTTGTGATGTCGAATCATTCTGATCGATCCAATTGAGGTCTGGTAGAATGCGACTGCCATAAGTCAGTATAATTTGGCCATTAGCATGAATGAAATATTGATAATCTGTTTCCGCAAAAGTAGCCTGTAGAACCGCATCGAGGAAGGCAGGTGTTTCCGGCTGTTTAACCTTAATATCCCTGACCCAGCCGGGAAAGAAGTACGCCTGAATACCATGATCCGCCTCCAACTGCTGGCAAAAATCGGTAAAGGCCAAGCCATCGTAATCTTTATGGAGTTGCAGGTCTGATTGTGCCGACAATAGTAGTCCGCCCACAAAAAAAATGGAGAAAAGAAGTAGATGTTTTATCATGAGCTAGTCCAATTGCAGGGTGTTCAAATACAAGGCTACCTTTCGCCAGCCCTCGTCTCCGGATTTTTTTAAGTGAATGTTTTCTGTTCTCAAGAAACGAAAGACGGCCTTCTTTCTCTGCTCACCAATTAGAGGAAGTAGACTTTTCTTATTGCGTACTCGATAAGCTTTCCCATCGTAGATTAGGTACCGCATATTCTTTCTTGAAAAAGAGGAAATGGCTTTTTCCGTTATCACTTCATTCTTTCTCTTTATCAAATAAGTAACGGTATCCTCGATTTGTACTTCATAAAAACCGGGCTCCAAGCCGGTTGTACGATGTGGGCTATAAGCCAGATTAATAAATTTGCGGTTACCGAGTTTAAATTCCTGAATGTAAGACTTGACTAATCGAATCAAATCGAAGCTACTCTCCTTCTTAGCCAAGTAGATCACATCATCCGCATAAATATCATAGATTAATGGAAGATTTGTATACCATCTGCCTTGTAGTAAGACCTTGCCTACAGACCAGTCCTTCATTAAATACTGACTCCCATTGATAGCCGGATAAACCGGGAAGTAGACTCTTCCCTGCAAGAGGTTATCGTAGCTTGTCTCAGGTATCGGTCCGCCAGTGATGCGACCAGTTTGGGTATAAACCGAGGCGAGGGTAAATAGAGTGGGGATCAGGCATAGGAGCCCCTTTTTTATCATCAAATTACAGACAAGCATAGTAAGGTAAAGGAACTGGTGTTTAATGAAATTTTTCGTTGAGGGTTTTTCCTTATTGACGCAAAATAGCGAATGCCCTTCATTATTTATCTATTTCATTGTGCAACTAGATTGCAGAATTGCTTATTTGTCTTGTGACAGGAGCCTCTACTCTGTCCCTAGATTAGAGCCCTTAGTTGATCCTGCTACCCTTATTTTTCGAACCTTGAGATTAGTCCATGAAGGATATCAGCTAGTGCCCGAGAATTATTATATTGAGGAGCTGAAATCTGTCTCCAACTCCTGACATTCGTCAGGTAAGTGCATTAGCGATACTCGCTCATTCGCAAAATAGAATAGTCATTAGGTGCCTGTTTGGCCACCACACTTTGGGTGGGGAAATAGCCCTTTCCTGCCTGGCCAGGGCAAGAAATGACGCTTTTCTCCTCCAAAAGCGATCACCAAATATACACTTAGTCTTAACCCTTGCAATGCTACTGTAAGCTATTGCATATAACACTCTTTTTATCAACGTATTATCCATAGATCCACGGGAGTAACCCTGCTTATTACTTTGAAATTTCTTAACCCAACAAATATCATATGACACGTTCAATTCTATTATTGCTCTTGGTGATAATGACTATTGCATGCAACAGCAACACCGCGGGCACCTCCGATCCGACTCAAGACGAAAATGCGGAGCCTGCCACCGACACCGAAGAACAAGCATCGGACTACCAAGCCAATGAAACCCTGATTGCCTGGGTGGATCTGCTCAATGTTCGAACTGAGCCCAATACCGACAGCAAAATCGTAGTAAGCTTACGTGAAAATGCTGAAGTAACCTATACTGGAGAACGGACGGATGAATTGCAAACTATTGAGTTGAGAGCTACTCCTTTCGAAGAGCCCTGGCTCAAGATCCGCACCGCAGACGGTAAAGAAGGTTGGGTATTTGGTGGTGCCGTCCAAAGAGAAGGAGAAAACAAAAGGGTGAGCCGTAGTACCATGAGTGTCGGAGAGTTGGCGCAGCTTGAAATGGGTCAATGGACTAAAAGTGCTGAATGGGAATCAGGGGCCGGAGATGCTGAAAATACTACTACCATTTACAAAAAGGGAGCTTTAACCCTAGCCATCAGAAAAACAGAGGTAGGAGAGTATGGTTACAGCAGAACCTATGATTTATACGATAAGGACTACCAGTTGATCAAGAGAAGATTCATCGATTGGAGTGGAGAACATCCCTCCTTCTCCCTGACAGAAACCATCACGGATCTGGAATCAAATCCGGCCCAGACCTTTAAGCGCTCCCAGGCTTTCAGCAAACACTTCTTTCAACTGAAACCTAGACCGGAATCCGTCAAAGGCGAGTTTCAGGAAGAATCTCTGGCTAAAGAGGAAGTAGCAAGCCTGCGAGCTAGCCTTTTAGTGGAAGCTTTTGGCTTTAAGGATATACCTTCTAATGTAGATACAGATGGAGGCTGCTCTTGCAACTTTGAGCTTAGTGAAGCGGGAACTGGAATGATGATATTTGCCAGTGACATGGGAGACAATGCTGCTATGAAGATTAATGGCAAAATGATTCAGCTAAAGGATGGACTGAAAGCCCACCAAGCTGAGCTCCGAGAAAAAGCCACACAGGAAGTTTGGATTACGCTGAAGGAAAAAGGAACGGATGAGCTATTTGGTGAAGAGATTGATTTCACAGGAGATTGGCAAACTTCCCTGACGGAAAGCTTGACGGAAGTCATGATGACTATGGAATCTATCCCATCAGAAGCCCGGATCAAATCTATTGGCACAGTCGGTATGGGACATCGCGCTAACATGAGGGATCTTTGGAACGATGCCGCCGCTAAAGCAGCAAAACAGGGTAGGGTAGAGCTCGAACTCTACTACCAAGGTAGTGAATACCGATGCCAGATTAAGGCGCGCCAGGTCAGTAGGAACGATGGCGGAGGAGGACGGTATGAAGGATATATGGAGCTGCTATCTAAGGATGGTACAAGCCTGGACAGGTCGTATGTTTATGGGGATTGTGGGTGCTGATAGACAAGCCTTGTCAACGCACTAAAAGCTAGCGGACGTAGCAGCCTATTTTCCCGCTGCTGCGTCTCTCGCTCCGTTCGTATACTTTTCGCCATTTTGGTAGACAATTTCTTCTATAATCTCGCCTTCCATATCAAAAGCTTTAGCCGTTCCATGCAGCACTCCCCCCTCATTAAAAGGCAAAATAAATTGGAGTTGGCCGCTATCATAAAATTGTTTCCACTCTCCAATTTTCTTGTTTCCCGCAAAGATCCCAACTTTGGCTAACTGACCATTGTCATGGTAAAAATTCCAAGCACCTTCTGAGCGTCCTTCCTGATATTTACCCTCTTGTTTCAATTGCCCATTCTCGTGGTATACTAACCATTGCCCATCAAATTTGTTATCTACATATTCTCCTTTAGAATGCAGTTGCCCCCCTGGATAATAGGATTCCCAAACGTTGATCTTCAGCCCATGTTCATAGACTCCTTGAGTTTGTAACTTTCCACTCTCGTAGTACATCAGCCACGGTCCATGCTTTTTCCCCTTGATATAGACCACCTTTATTCTTTCCTGTCCGTTTGGATGATAACTTACCCATTTTCCATCCACCTTACCTGTATTATAGTTGGCACTCAACTTCAAATTGCCATCCTTGAAGTAGACCAGGTAGGGGCCTTGAATCTTATACTCCTGGTAGGAGAAACTTTTATGTAATTGACCACTTTCGTGGAATTGTTTGTATTCCCCTTGAAAGGCTTCGCCGAGTCGGGAGCATTCAAGCTTTAATCCTCCATTAGGAAAGTACTCCAACCAAGTGCCTGCCGGTTCTTTGGTTTCTACCGAAAGCTCCTGAATCTGATAGATTTGTTTAGTCTCATTTTCGAAATACAGGGTATCAAAATAAGTTTGGGCGTTGCCTACATCTATCAATAAGACAAGGCTACCAATAAGAAGAATTAAGCGTTTACGATGGCACATAACAGGGGGGATTTACAGGTAAAACCTATGATTCTATTGCAATTCAATTTGAAGCCTAGCTCCTTTGGGTCTTTTCTGGTAATCCACTTGCCATATCGTAGTGATTTGATAACTACCTTCTACTAAATCATCCGGTAATGGAAATTCAATGGTTTTTCTTTCATCCGGCAGTAGACCGACTTTAAAGGGGGGGAGTTGTTTCTTTTGTCCGCTATCCAGGTGGGTAATGGTCCGCAAAATTTGTCCAGTCACTAGCTTATCTCCACTATTGATCAAGTCGGCATAATACATCTTTACATCGCTATAATTTGCAGCTCTCATATTGGAAACCTTTGCTTCAAATGCAACATTAGAAGCCGGGGATTGCAAGATGGGAATAGCAATTCTACCCTGTGCCTGTAGCTGAGATTGTAAAGACTTATCAGCCAAAGCGGGCAGGGACAATAATTCTTCTTCTGATCGGATATATAGTTCTGCCCATTTCGTCGCTTGTTCTCCGGGCGGGATCTCAATGGCAATCCTGATTTTCTTGCTCTCGTTCGGTGCGAGTTCAAAGGTAGTAGGGGAGATTTGCAGCCATTCTGCGCAGGATCTCGGGGTAGTCCCAGATGGATAGCGTAGGGTATTACCTAAGGAATCTGGCATAAAATCGCCTTTTGAGACGATATAAGTTTTAGGTTCATCCGTCATATTCGAAACGGTGATATGACGATAACCGGATTGCCCTGGTTCTAATGGATACTGAAGACTGGTAGGTTTAACAGAAAAAGACTGTGCTTGACTCCCTTGCGCAAGTAGAATAGCTAAAAGGAGCATAGGGATACGGGTAATCCATAGGGATTTCATGCAATATGATTTTTGAATATGAACGACAACTCTTATTACAAAAAAAAGACATTTATCAAAGTACCGTGGTCGCTTTTCGGATTTTGGTAGGAAATGCGCTGATTTAGGTAGATATCGGCTTGTTTTTGGTTAATTCCATTCTACTTCCACGCTCACTTCCTTTAGCACTAGCTCTACCGGAGGCGCTTCCATATCTGGCTTCAAGGAAAGGTTTACCTTCCCACGTTTCGTTTCGAATTGTTCTTCATATGGGTTTCGAATTTCAACAGTATAGCGCTCGCTAAAGGGTACAAAAAGGCTAAACTTGCCCTCTTTATCGGTTAGGGCCTGAAAAACTCTTCCTGAAGTATTGGTGGCCGTGACTTTGATTCCATTTACGGGCAATTCCCCTAAAGCCGAATAATCATCTCTTTCCAAAATCACTTGACCCTGAATCCTTTGCCCTTTCCCAAAGGGAAGCAGTAAATCTTGATTCGTCAACAGTTCAATATCCAGTGCCTCCGCCGTCGTGCTAAAATAATTGTCGTGAGCGGTCCCTAGGCGAAAAATTGTTATCTGATAAGAGCCTGCGGGCATATGTTTAAATTCTGCCTGCCCCTTGGCGTTGGAGAAAACAGCCGCTTCTTGTATATAGCCTCTCGATCGTTTTTGTGCTTCTTTGTAAGTAAGGTGCAAGCGAATGTCCGGCATGGCCTTTTCTCCTTGATCCCATAGGCCATTTCCATTTTCATCCTTAAAACAAAGAATCTTCAAATGATGAGCTGGTTCTTGTTGTAGTTCCACCCGCATATCTTTGCGGATCCCCACCTCAAATTGACTATTGAGATCCTGAGATACGTTTGGAGACTGGGCCGACAATTGCGCTTGTTTTTTACTCAGTTGTCCACTGAGCAAAAGATGCCATCCCTTATCCACCTGCCAATCTACATGGGCTCTGCCCAACATAGCTGTGGATTGATCCCCAAACTGGTAAATAAGGTTGCTGGTAAGCGCGTACGAAACCCGATTCGCCCAAAGCCTTCCCCGCATCATAAAGGGTAATATAAGTCGACTGTCACCACTGAGCTGCTGGTATTTCAATCCAGCATACAGATTACGCTGCTGTACTTGCATATGCAATGAATGCCCAGCGGTTTCAAGGGTTAAAGAATCGGATGGGAGGGCCGGAACATCAGTGCCATCCTGGTACTGATAATCAATGGAGAAGAAACGATGCCGAAATCGGCTACGGACTTCCCAATTGCCTTCGCGAAAACTCTTCCCGGCATATTCATTTGTCAATCCCTTTAGGGAAGAAAAAGATCGATTGACACTCAGGGAAAAGGCTCGTTTGTGTCTTGCTTCGAATTTCCAGCCCCATTGTGAAGACCGAAAAGGAAAAGAACCAAGCTTGCTATCGGGTGAGGCATCCTGTATTTGCGCTTGATACTGAGAACCGAAGGTCGCTACCGTTTCTGTACCCAAGAAGAAGCTATAATCTAAGGATAGCTGGGACTGCTGATACTTTGGAGAAGCTATCAATTCGCCTTTTTCAAAACCTTGAGCAGATTTTTTGATGAAATTCCCCCAAAGGGAGACTTCCTGCTTCTGGTTTTTGGATCGATAAGCCAGGTTGCCGGTGCCTTGAAACAATCCCGCCTCGGCCAGCTCAAAACGTGGAGTGGCATAGTTAATGTCCAGGGTACTATTCCACTGTATGGAATGCCGACCTTCGTATCGAAGTAAATATTGCTGAGCATTACTAGTATAAGCTTTCTCCCCCCGGTCACGGACATGCAAATGTTGAATAGAAAAATAAAGATTATCTCTTTCTCGGTAGGGCATGTCCACCACGAATTGACTAGTAGCTATATGTCGTTTGCTATTGGGGTCCTGGAAGTACTCTAACTCGGTACTGATTCTTCTATTATTAAGGATACTTTGACGGCTAAGGTTAAATTGAGTCATCCCACTATTGTGATACTGCGCCAAGCCGAGTCCCCAATTGCTTTCAGTAGTTTTAGCAGTGCGGTAAGCTGTACTGACATATTCATTACTGGCTTCCAGTTCTAGCTGCTCATCTTGATATTGCAGTAGGTACCTATTCTCAAGCTCTATATCCCCTTGGAGATTCGGCAGGTTAACATCTACCGCCAAACGCCCTTTATCCTTAACATCTATTTGTCCATTCGCTCGAAGACCAACTCCTATGTCATTATTTCCCCCTGCATTGCCCGCAAATAGTTCGACGGATAGATTTTTGCCTTTGGTGCTCAAGAAATCAAATTCATTGTCAAGCAGTATGAAGAAAATATACCCCTTTACTTTATAGTCAGTGGTTGAACTTTCGAGCAAAAAACGCAGAGGTAGTTTTTGAGCAGTGACGGGAGCTTCTAGATAGCGAATCTGGTACGAAAGTGTCGTATCGGCACCGGCCGCCAATCTTATTTTCTTGGATGGTCCTTTAAATACATCCAGGTTGGGATGCATCAAAAAATCGACCTTTAGATCCTCCTCTACATTACCTGTATTTCGCACAAAGATGTCAAAGGAAGTCTTCTTGCCCTCCTTAGGGATGAATAGCTCATTGGACTCGCAATAGGCTTCCCAACTGCGGCTAATCGGTATCAATACATGAAAAGATTGGAGGCCAATAGTCTGTCCCGCTTCGTTCTGCAAGCTAAGGTCGATACGATGGTGCGTGCCACCGGCTGCGCTGGTAGGGATGGACAGGTCAAGCGTGAGAAAATTCTTCGTGCTTTTAGGTGGCAGCACTAGCTTTTCTGGTAAGGCAAAGATTAAATGCCAATTAGGCGGTAGGGCGGCTTTGGGAAAGACAGTAAGCTCCTCTTCGGAACGATTGGAGATCTTTAGCACATTGGTCAATTCTCCATATTCCTCGTCATACTGTAGACTGTCCTGCGTAAAAGCCATTTCAATCCCATGGTTCAGCCCCCCTTGCCCAATCAACGATTGGCCACACACGAGCATAACGGATAGGCAAAGGGTACGTAAATGTTTCATGATAGTCTACAGCTTCTGCAGCAGCAGCTTGTTTCGCGTAAATGGTATTATCCTTATACAAAAGAAGTCTTTATTGGAATGGGAGAAGGGAGATTTTCTGGTTTTGGTAGGAATCACTCCGCTTTTGGTAGGATTGTTTCTTTTTTTGGTAAGGAGACAGGGGCAAGTGCGTAGTAGGACGCCTACACACTTCTAAATTCCAAATAGTTACACAATTATTTTTCAATCAATCATCAAAGCAGACAAATGGATGAGATGCCCTAAAACAGGAAACAAAACCATTGAGGTTTCGTTTCCTACATTACCTTTTAAGCGGTGGCAAGGCAAAAAAGGCCTAGAAGATGCTGAGACTAGAGATCTTCCTACTTTTTCGGCAAATACTCGGTGGGCAAAGGCATTTTTTCTGTTTCTCCTAACCAATAAATTTGTACAACCCACCAGCGATCACCATCGTTCATCAATTGGATACTATTAATACCACGAGCAAAGGGCTTGTCATCGGCCTTGGATCGATACGACTCATAGGTGCTGAAAACATGAACAAGCGAACCGTATTCTACGACCTCTCGGCTGATTTCTACCTCATGAAAACCATTTTCTTCCAGCCACTTACCAGATCTCGATACGTATTCGTCTGGGGTCATAATTTGGTAGGTGACCTTCCCCTCTTGGTTTTTACCACTGGGCATGAGGCGGGCTTCCTTAATGAATAGATTTCGGAAGCGGTCCCAATCCCGTAACACGCCTTTTTCACCAGAAATCGATGCATAAAGTGCCTCAAGGATGTTATCTAAGCTGGCTACATCTTTCACATACTTACTAGACTGACCGGTATTGCCGGCAGATGCTACAGCCCCTCCTTCGAGGCTCGCCAAATAGACACTGGTCTGTTCCATGTAATTGGAGTTCTTCGCAGCAGTTGCCCATTCGTTGGCCATCTTGACTGTATTGATCGCCTGTTTTTGATCGCCTTGAGCGTTGTAGATTTTAGATTTCAAAAGTCCATAGCGAAAGTTATTTTCACTTTTGACCAAAGCTGCATCAATCCATTCCATGGCCTGATTTAGATCAACCTTATTATGCAGGTAATATTCAGCGGCGCGGAAGTAGGTACGATGCGGCACCTTTTCCGGTGCCTTCATCAACTCTGCCATCTGCGCTTCGATTTTAGAGCCTACCTCTACTTCGATAGGGAATTTAACGATGGTATTTTCCCAGGATAGTTGTAAGTGGCAAGAATTAGTCGTGATGTCTGTAAACTGAAGAGTAAAGGTTTCCACCCCAACTGGATTAGATATAGGTTTTACCGTAAAACGGAAGGCATCATTTTCGGCTTTGACCCGATCTCCAGCGATGCTCCGCATATTGGTTTTTTTATGAATAATGATGGTCCACTCTTGCTCGTTCGGTATACTATAAAGAGCATAAGTACCCGCCGGAAGATCTTTGCCGCCAATCTTAACATCCTCCGTAAAGGTGAGTTTTGTGGAGGCGTTTGCTCCGGTTCGCCATGTTTCTCCGTAGGGTACTAGGCCTCCCATGACCGCTCGCCCTTTGGCACTTGGGCGCGCATAGGATAAGGTGATCTCGGTTAATCCTACCTCTTGCTTAATCTCGGAATAAGGGCTGAGGGTAGGCGTGCTGAGGTTTTGGGCAGTAAGCTCGGAAACTGCAAAAAGGACGATGACAAATAGGTAGATCTTTCTCATGATGTACAGTTCTTTCGTTTTCTTCAAAGATACTGAAAAAATGAGGTCGCGAATTTGAAGAGTTTCTGAGGATAACCAACTGTTTCATTAACTATTCGGACTTGGATTGAAGTCAGTAAACGGCATAAAAGTGAGCACAGAATGAAATTCTAGGGAAATACTTAGAAGTGCTTCAAGAGTCAGGCTTCTGCTTTTGGTCAATTTCCCACCTTTTTTGGTCGTATTCTTCCCTTTTTTGGTAAAAACAGCATTTAAGTCGGCTTATAGCCAGTACTCAATTGACTAAAAACCAACTAATTACATCTAATTTATCTTCAAAAACCAAAATAAGGCCATTTCCCACCAAAAAGCCTTCCATCCCGCCTGAAAACAGAAAATCCAGCGCCTCCCGCTCGTTTTCCCCTTTACTTTGTAGTGCAATTACAAAGAAGCCTATTCAAAACACGGTCTTACATTCTCAAACAAATTTACTCAAAGCTTAAATTCAAACGTCATGT